>JAWOBS010000046.1:0-11798 GCA_046484145.1 Bacteroidales bacterium | reverse complement strand
AAAAACCGGGATTTCCGTTTAAAGACTCTTTGAGTGCTGCAACGATTTTTTTATCAGGAAGTTTTAACATATCCAAACCAACAAGGGCTTGCTGTGATGAACCTATAATGTTTATAAAGTTATTATTACAAGCTTTTATTATTCCTTTTTCATCAAAATAGAAAAGCCCTAAGGGTGAAAACTCGAATATAAGCCTGTATTTTTCTTCGCTCTTTTGTAATAGTTCTTCGGCCTGCTTCCTTTCAGTAATATCAATCATCGAGCCCCATAGTTTTATGGGCTTGCCTTTTTGTAATTCAACGCTAACATCATCCAGCAGCCACACATAAGAACCATCTTTTTTTCTGAAACGATATTCAAATCTGTGTCTTTCACCTTTCAGTGTGCAACTTTCGCAATATTTCACAGCCCAATCACGGTCATTTGGGTGTAAGTTGTTAACCCAAAATTCCATGTCTTTCCATTCCGAAGGCTTATAACCCAGGATATCTTTTGTCTGGGGTGAAACATAATTCCATTTATTATTAATTATATCAAATTCCCACAAAATAATTTTTGTGCTTTCTGCTAATTTCTTGTAATTGCTTTTGCTTTTAATGAGTTCAGTTTCTGCATTTTTTATTGATGAGATATCGGTAAAAACTGTGGCAAAATAATTTTTTTCAGTAGAGTATGCATTTACCTTATACCATCGTTTTAATGGTTTCGAATATTGTTCAAATTCAATATTAGTTCCTGTAAGTGCAATTTTGCCGTATTTATCAATCCAGTTGAACTCATCATCTTTAATGCCGGGCAATACCTCTGTAACTTTTTTATTAATAATATTTTTGGCATTGAGGCCAGTCATTTTTTCAAATGCTTGGTTAACTTCAATAAACACATAATCAACAGGCTTATCTTTATCATCAAGAATAATCTTGTGATATGCATAAGCAAAAGGAGCATTTTGAATAAGGTGTTTATATTTGTTTTCCTGCATTTGTTTTTAATTTTTAAAAGGAATGTCAGGCCGGATATATACAATCCGGCCTGTTTCCCTGTTCATTACAAAATAGTAATAATTAAAACCTAAAACCTCTCGTAATCATCATCTTTAGATTTTCCCATATCAAGGTTTACACCTTTATCCTGAGGTTTGTTCTCAGTTTTTTTAGGTGCTTGCTTGGCTTTTTGTTCAGTAGCAACTTTTTGTGTAGTTGCAGGTTGTATTTCAAAATGTTTAGCTGCGGCAGCTTTCTTAGCTGTTTTCTTAGCTTCTTCTATTTTGAAATAAGCAACCATTTCAATCAATTGATCAGCCTGACTTGCGAGTTCTTCACTGCTGGTAGCCATTTCTTCACTTGCTGCTGCATTTTGCTGTGTAACCTGGTTAAGTTGCTGTATAGCAGAGTTAACCTGGTCAGCACCTGAGTTTTGCTCAATGCTGGCTGCTGCAACTTCCTGGACAAGCTTAGTAGTTTTGTCAATTTCAGGAATAAGATTCTGCATAAGTCCACCTGCTTTTTCAGTAACGGTAACACTTTCAGAAGCAAGGGCGTTAATTTCATCTGCTGCAACTTTGCTGTTTTCAGCAAGCTTACGTACTTCCGCTGCAACAACTGCAAATCCTTTACCATGCTCACCTGCACGTGCAGCTTCAACTGCAGCGTTTAGTGCAAGGATATTGGTTTGCCTTGAGATTTCGCTGATGATAGAAATTTTATCAGCAATAGTTTTGATAGACTGTAAACTTTGTTGAGACGCAGTACCAACCTCTTGAATGCCGCTTGCAACATTTTGAGAAATTTTCTCAGTTTCACGTGCATTGTCAGTGTTTTGCTGGATATTGGCTGCCATTTCTTCCATAGATGAGCTGACTTCTTCAGCAGAAGATGCTTGCTCTGTGCTACCCTGGCTCATTTCCTGAGCTGTAGATGACATTTGCTGGCTTGCTGCTGCAATGTTGTTTGAGCCTGAAACAACGCTTCCAATTACCTCACGAAGTTTTTCAAGCATTGTTTGCATTGCCTTGGCAAGTTGGCCGATTTCATCTTTTCTGTTTAATAAGCTATTTTCAACATTAATAGTAAGGTCGCCGTTTGCAACTGTTTCTGCAATACCAACTCCCTTATTTACACCTGTTGTTACCATTCTGGTAATTACAATTCCAAGAATTAATGCTATGATAATACCAACAACAATAGCGATTATAACCAATATATTACTTCCTGCAATAGTTGCATCGCCTGATTCAGTTTCTTCAACAGCTACTTCTTCATTAATTCTCATTAAGTCTTCGATTAAAGCCATAGTTTGGGCGTGTGCTACCATAGACTCAGCTCTTATTACGTGACTCATTTGCTCGAACTCTTCTACAGCAACATCTGATTCACCTTCAATAAGGTGGAAGTACTCGAATACTTTTTCCTGGGCAGGAATCATTACTCCTGCATAATGATCCATAGCTTCATCCTGATTTCCCCTTCTTATATGTTGCTGAATTGCACCGACAGCCTTGTGAAATTCAAGGTGATATTGTTCCATTTCTGACACTAACCTGTTGTATTCACTGTTTGTAGTTTGAAATTCAGGCAGCCACTGTCCAAAATTACAGGCTCTATGGTCATCACCTCCATCAAATGTGCGCATATTTACAATAGCATTAATTGTTTGAACCTGTAATTCATAATGGTCTTTCATAAACATCTCCAGATCCCTGTTTAATTCCATTGGATTCATAATGTCTTTATCCATTAAGTCAGCATGCTCAACATCAACTTTTTGTGTATTAATATTTGCCCATTCTTCTAATTCTTCAACCATTTGGTTGTAAACCTTTTCTTCTTCAGTAGTCTGATCTAGTGGTTTGAAGAGTTCATGATAGCGGCGATAAGTTTCACGGTATCTCTCAATTTGCCTTAATATATCTGTTCTGTCCTCTTTTGTTAAATTATTGTCCAACAATTGAACATAACCCCTTTGTAACCTTTCAAGGTTAGCTTCCATGTGTGACAGATACTGAATACTAGGAAGCCTTACATCAGAAACCTCGTGAAAAGCAGTTCCTACATTTCTCAGGCTGATTAGTCCTATCACACCAATAATAACGGCTATGAATACTACAAGCAAAAAGCCGGTGAGTATCTTTGTTCCTGTTTTTAAATCTTTAAAGTTCATAGTTATAATTTTTAATTAAATAATACTTTGGTTTATTGATACTTTATTAGTTTTTCTGTTTTTTAGTTTTCTCTTTTTTATCTTCCTCTTTTTTTTCACCGGCTTTTTTTTCAGCCGCTTGTTGTGCAATAACCAGTTCATCAGTAGAGAAAACTTTATTGACATCCAAAACCATAATGAATTGATCATCTCTTTTAACCATTCCGTGAAGATATTCGGGGTTAAACTTATTTCCGAGACTTGGTGGTGGTTCTATATCAGAATCTCCGAGTTCCAGGACTTCTTCAACAGAATCTACCAATGCTCCCAGTTGTATAGCTTCGCCATCCATGTCAACATCAAGAACAACTATGCAGGTGTCAACATTATCTTCGGTTACCGGCAGCCCGAATTTTATTCGGGTGTCAAGCACGGGCAAAACTTTACCTCGTAGATTAATCACTCCTCTCATGTAGTCAGGAGAGCGCGGTACTTTTGTAATTGGGCATAACTCAAGTATTTCTAATACCTTTCCAACATCAGCTGCAAACATTTCATCTCCTAATTGAAATGAAAGGTATGAAGTGAGGGTGCCCGTGGTTTTTGTTTCACTCATTTTACTCTATTTTTAGTTTATAAATCGGGTTTAATTATTATTAATTCAGGTGTCGGGTATCGGGTATCGGGTATCGGGTGTCGGGCGTCCAACAACTAAAACCTTTTTGCGATTCCGCAGCCTAAATAGTGTCCAATATCATGTCCAAATTCATGGCCTCCAAAAATGTCCACTTGAAGGTTGTTGTTTAATAAATAAACAAAGCCGTATTCTACTCCATGATGCATATGATCAGTATTAATTCCTGCTAAATAGTATTCGGAGAAAAATCCGGTTTTGTGAAATAATGCATAATGAAACCCTAAAACATTCAGAAACTCAAAATCATTGTTTGTATATTGTGAGCTATGGGTTCCAAGAAGTGAGAATTTATCACCGAGGTGATAGTCCCAGGCCAGTGCCAGCGAGGGCTCGGCTTTGTAACCATCATTTTCAACCAGTCCTACGCCTCCAACCAGGGTTAGATTAAAGCTTTTATCCATAATAATGCGGTACTTACCTCCAAGTGCAGGTAATGCAAAATCTGTATGATCAGTGTCATGAGAAAAATGTAAGCCGGCCCATGATACAGACATTTCTACTCTTTCGATTATTCCGAAACGAATGTTTGCCAAGGGCAGCGAGCTTGTTTTTGATATATCACTGAATGAATAATGGTATCCCATTTCAATGTACATATTACCCGGTGTAACTGCATGAGTGCCACTTACCATTCCCGGCCTGTCGGCACTTATGCTGTCATCATCACTCGCGATTGCTTTTGCGCAAAATCCTATTGCAAAAACCAAGATTAATACTTTCCTTATTTCTCTATTCATATTCATTAAGTTTTAAATTTATATTCCGTACCTGTTATTTATGATTTCCCTGTCAAATGCGCTTACTACTTTTCCGGTATCCAATACAAGGGCAATGGTTCCATCACCCAATATTGAAGCTCCTGATATTATTTCCTGGTCTTTGAAAAGTTTTCCGAGAGGTTTTATAACCGCCTGGTATTCGCCAATTACTGAATCAACAGATAAGCCAACCTTTATATCATCAAAATTTACCCTGATAACTTGTTGAATCTCCGGTGAATCATCAGTAATTTCAAACTCTTTTCTCAAATTAATGAATGGGATTAGATTCCCATCCATTGATAGTTTATTATTAAATATCTTGTCAATTTCAGTTTTGCTAACTTCAAAGCACTTATCAACAGTAGCAAGTGGCATAACAAAAAATGTTTTTCCAACCTTTACAAGCAAGCCGTCAATAATAGACATTGTCAATGGCAGCTTAATGGTAATAGTTGATCCTACTCCTAATTGCGATTCAATCTCAACCTCGCCACGTATTTCTGATATTTTTTTCACAACAACATCAAGTCCTACTCCTCTTCCTGATACTTCAGTAACTTGAGATGCAGTTGAAAAACCGGGTAAGAAAATAAGATTGAGTATTTCCTTGTAAGAAAGATTTGTATCA
Source organism: Bacteroidales bacterium (assembly GCA_046484145.1). GTDB lineage: Bacteria > Bacteroidota > Bacteroidia > Bacteroidales > UBA7960 > PWND01. The sequence goes on along the minus strand of JAWOBS010000046.1, from coordinate 6,574 downwards.
GGGGTAATAAATCCTCTTTTTATAGCTTTCTCCCTGATTTTTTCGACATCAATACCACGTCCGTCATCCTGAATTTGGATATAAACATTTGTGCCTGAGTAAAATGCTTTAAGAATGATTTTACCTTGTTTTGGCTTACCTGCTTTAATTCTCTCTTCAGAATTTTCAATGCCATGGTCAATAGCATTTCTGAAGATATGCATTATAGGTTCGGTAAGGCCTTCTATAATGCTTTTGTCAAGTTCTGTTTCAGTACCTTCGGCAATGAATTGTATTTCTTTATTAAGTGAAGATGATAAGTCTCTTACTAAACGCTTGAAGCGTATCATTATAGTATCGATAGGTATCAGGCATATCTCAAAAGTATTATCCCTAAGCTGGCGAGATATTTTTTCAATGTTTTCTGCAATTCCTGATAGCTCAGGGTTGTTGGAATTTTCTGCAAACAGGCTTAAGCTTGCTTGTGTAGTAATCAATTCGCTCACAAGGTTCATTAAATCGTCAAGTTTGCTTGATGCTACACGGATGTTGTTTATTGTCGTCTTTTTTGCTAAAGAGATAACATGGTCTTCAGTATCTATCTCGCTTATTTTATCTTGCTCTTTTTCCTTAATTTTTCTGGATATTGAGTCTGCCAGGGCTTTTAGCTGTTCAGGGTTGCTAAAACTATCATTTGAAGCAGCCTTGTTTATCTCATTAATGAATTCATTGTTATTTAAAAGATTGGCATCTGCTATTTTGTTAATTTTTATTTCACAGATATCATCAACAAAAATGAAAACATCATTTATATCATCAAGTGATTTTTGAGTTGAAAGAAACACTTCCCAGGAGATATAGCATAATTCGGGATTCAATTTTTCAAAAGCAGGAATATCACTTTTTTTTGCAAAAGCTTTACAATGCCCAAGCGAATGAAGTTCATCTATCAACAAAAGCGGGTTTGTGCCGTTTTGAAAGATGTTTTGTTCCGGCTTAACAGTAATATGAAAAGTGGGAGCACTTTCTGAGCCTGCTTTAGCGTTGTTTTCTACATTAAGAACTTCGTTTTCTTTCTTAGGATTTATTTTGCCTGTAACAGCATCAGAAACACTGTTAATTTTGTTGAGTAGCAACTGGTGGTTTTTCTCGTCAGTTTGTTTTAGCTCGTCACCGTTTTCAAGCAGCACCTTAAGGTGATCAACGGCTGCTAAAGTAATATCCAGTATTTCTCTTTTTAACTCCAGCTCCCCATTCCTGATATGATCATAAATAGTTTCAAGATTATGGGTAAAGGCATCCATTTTGTAAAAGCCAAACATACTGCTTCCTCCTTTGAGGGAGTGCATTATTCTGAAAACCTCTTCAATGATTGCTTTGTCTTTCGGGTTTTCTTCAAGCACCAATAAAGCTTGTTCAAGGCTATTTATTAAATCTGCTGCTTCTTCAAGAAATTTCTTTTTAAACTGTTCCATTATCTGATAACTTTACTCATTGCTGCTAATAATTTCTCAGGTACAAAAGGTTTCACTATCCAACCTGTTGCACCGGCCTGTTTTGCTTCCATTTTTTTATTTTGCTGTGATTCCGTTGTAAGAAAAATGATAGGAACGAACTTATAATCATCTTTTTTTCTTATCTCTTTAATCAAAGCAATGCCGTCCATTTCAGGCATATACAGGTCGGTTACTACGAGGTCAATTTTTTTCCCGTCAAAATATTTCAGGGCATCTTTTCCATCGACTGCAACCTGCACATTGTGACCTGCATTAGTGAGAGTAAACTCTACTACTTCCCTAATGCTTTCGGAGTCATCTACAATAACAATATTCTTTTCCATAGAGAATTTTGCTTTTTTGTTTGTGTATAATTTTTATTTAATAATATTCTACTTTAATATCTTATTAATAGCCGCCAGAAGTTTTTCCGGCATAAAAGGTTTTACTATCCAACCTGTTGCGCCGGCCTGCTTAGCTTCCATCTTTTTGCTTTGCTGAGATTCAGTTGTTAAATATAATATGGGTGTGTATTTGTAATCTTCGGTCTTTCTTACCTCTTTGATGAATTCAATGCCATCCATATTTGGCATATGTAAGTCAGTTATTATAAGGTCTATTTTTCTGCCATCAAGGTATTGCAAAGCATCTTTGCCATCAACTGCTGCAGTTACATTATGCCCGTCTTTTTCAAGGGTGAAAACAACAACTTCTCTAATACTTTCGGAATCGTCAATAATAAGTATGTTTTTTTTCATCTTTATTAATTTCAATTATTGGTTAATAGTTTTTGATGTAATATTTTTAATTAATTATTAATATAAACTTTAGAACAAAGCCTCATCTCCTATGCAAAGCCTGCATTATGCATTAGTGTTTTTATATCATAAGGATATTCTACCTCAATGCTGATTTTGTCTTTTAACTGTTTTTTTAAAGACTCAATAATTTGTACAAAAGTGATGTCTGCCTGTGTAATATTTTTAGCAATCAAATTGACAGTGTTGGCAGCTTTGATTTCTTTTTCAATTTGTGTTTTTAGTTTTTTAGAGTTCTGTAATGACAAATCTCCTTCGATAATTATGTCAATGCTTTTTTTACCATTATCATTACTGCTTTCTTTAGATATTTTGAAATTTTCCATCATAATTTATTTTAAAAGAATTCCACATCGTTTCCTTCATCAGAATCATTATCATTATTATTGTCCTGGTTTGCTTCTTCGGCAGCCAATGCCTGGTTATGAATCATCCTTTCCGAATGCATGGTATAATAATCTTCAATTTGTTTGAAGTTCTTGTCATTTTTTATTCCTTCAATATCAGTCAGATTGTTTGTCTTAACTATTTTGCTGATATTGTTAAAACTATTGACAATTTCATCAATAGTCCTTTCGAAATATTTGTAATACTTAGATTCCTTAACAGCTTTTTTATTTTGCTCAGATATTTCGTTGCTGTTAATTATTATTAGCTTTTTAGCATCTTTTAAGCTGGAATAAACAGCTTTAATATTGCTGATTTTATCAATTGCGCTGTGTGAAGTTTTTTCCAGGTTTAAGATTCCGTGTTTTTTACTAATGAAGCTTTTATTAATTCGTAAGGAATTATTGATCTGCTCGGTTATATTTATAAGCAGCTTGTTGATTTTTGATTTCTCGTAGTGATTATCAGAGTATATTTTTAATATTTGCTCAGCCTGGGTGTAATTTTCAGTGTTTTTCTTGTTATTAAGCAGCAATCCGTTGGTAAACTTTTTAACCACCATTTGCTCAATAGCATTATCTAATGAATCGATTTCGCTAAATAGTTTTTGAAGCTCATTAATACTATTTTGTATTTGTAAGGTATTTTTATTGATGGCGCTAAATTCACCGGTGCCAAGTTTGCATGTAAATAAAACATCCTTAAAAATTTCATTGCTTTTGTCGATGTTTATTTTTCCGTTCTGTTCTCCAAATACCGGCAATGATTTAAATATGCGGGCTGTTTGATTAATATTCTGCCCGATTTCGCTCATTTTCTTTGTTATTCTGTCAATTGCCTGCTGAAACTCCTTGTTTGCATGTAATAGTTGTGCAGTTTGGATTTTGGAAATTTGCGGAATTTGCATGATGCAGGCATAAATTTTTGCTTTCCCGGAAATATTGCTTTTGGTTTTTTCTATTTCATTTATGTCATTTTTAACTAATTGATGTGTTTGCTGAATATGCTCCATCTTTTGCCTGATAATGTCGTGGTATTGCAGATTGGTAATTATGCTTTCCACATTTTTTGAGAAATTATCTGACATTACATCAAATTGCTTTTGAAGTTTGAAGGCATTTTTATTTTGTTTCTCCAGGAATTCAACCTCATTTTGGGCTTTGTCAATCTGATTTATTATTTTAAATAATACATCTTTTTTAACTGCTGAAAGCGTATCATATAATGGCTTAATCGAATTTTGGGTGCTGCTAATATTCTTTTCAATAGGCTGGCAAAGCTTTTTTATAGAAATCAATTCTTTTTCAATAAGGCTGTTATCCTCTTTAGTTAGATTAGATGTTGAAAAGCCTGAAAAGGAGCTGGTCAATTTTATATTAGAGAAAAGTAATTTTAAAACACTCAGGTTTTGAATATAACTATTAACTGATACCGGTATCATATTAAGGTATAATTGCACATTTTCAAGGCATGAAAGAGATTTGTCAACTTTTATTATGAATTTATTTGCTTGCTTTTTTAAATTTGACAGGTCATTCTTTAATTGTTGAAAAACTATAATATTTCCATCAGTACCTAGCTTTTGAAATGCCTCCTTTGTTATTCCGGTTATTATATTAGCCTTTTTATGATTATCCTTCAGAGCAGCATTAAGTGCCAGGAAATCACTGGACGAGCATTTGTGTAACTCCATAATCTTAATATCAATATCCGAAAAGATATTAAGTACTTCGCTAAGTGATGTTTTTTTGTTATTACCCGCTTGAGTAGAGTTTGCTTGCATATAATTCTCTTGTTATTCGTAACACAATAATTTTTAAATTGTTACAAGCAAAGAAATAACTTATTGTTTCGGTAGGGTATAGTGTTTATACTATGTTTTATCAGTTTTACATTGAAAATCTATCCGTAAAAACACGTATTTTATCGGCATTTCCTTTATGGTCAACGGCTGTGTAAAAATGAAAATAATATGAAATTTTAATGGCGTTGTTAATAAAAAATGCAGATTTTTTATTAATATTTATAAAATGCAATATTTAAACACTTGTTAAAAAACAAATAATCAATGCGTTACAAAAAATTTTCAGAAATAATATGTTAAAAAGGATAGAATTTCACATCAAATTCAGCTAGTTAAAAATCGCATCTTGTTAGCGAAATATCGCAGATTATTTAATATCGAATTTTGCAGCTTTTGACCTTAAAGTAGATAATGGAATTCCCAAAAGCTTAGCAGCCTTGGTTTTGTTGCCATTGGCGCGGGCAATTGCAGTTTTTATCAAATTAATTTCAGTTTTGTTAAGTATCATTTCCATATCCCACTTTGATTCATTTGTTATCTCGTCTTTATTATGGATAAGGTATTCTGAAGGGATGTCTTCAGCCTGTATAATATCATTATCAATAGTAAGGCAAAGCCTTTCCATAAGATTTTTCAGCTCTCTTGCATTTCCCGGCCAGTGATAGTTTTGTAAGATATTCATTGCTGTTTCACCCAGTTTTTTTGTTTGTCCGCTACAGCAATTTTGCAGGAAAAAATCAGCAAGCAAAGGGATATCTTCAGTATGCTCTCTTAGAGGTGGTATATATACAGGAATAACATTAAGCCTGTAATAAAGGTCGCTTCTGAACTTGCCCTTATCTATTAAAGATTTAAGATCAAATTTGGTAGCACTGATAATCCTGACATCAATCTTTTTAGTTTCTGCACTACCGACAGCCTCAAGTTCCTGGTCTTCAATAAACCTAATCAGCTTTACTTGTTGTTCCAGGGCAATATCATCAACATCATCGAGAAAAATACTGCCTTTGTCGGCTAGCTCGAAGCGCCCGGTTTTATTGCCACCATTTTGTTTTTTATAATCCTCTGATTGCCCAAAAAGTTCACTTTCAAAGTTATTGGGAGGCAAGGTTGCACAATTTACTTTTACAAAAGGAAATCTGCTCCTGTTGCTGTTAAAGTGAATAATATTGGCTAAAAGTTCTTTTCCTGTTCCTGTTTCACCTGTTATTAAAATTGAAGCATTTGAATCAATAACGGAGTTAATTGTATTGAACATTGCTTTCACCGCCTGGCTGTTACCAATAAATTTTGAGAAAGAGTAGTTTTTAGCTATCTCGCATTGCAATCTTTGGTTGTCTTTTTTAATATCCTGAATTTCAATGATTCTTTCAATTAAATGATGAATTTCCTCAATATTAAAAGGTTTACATATATAATCAAAAGCTCCCATTTTTAAAGCAGAAACAGCTGTGTCAACGGTAGAGTATGCTGTCATAATAACGACATGAGTTTCAGGAGACACTTCTTTAATTCTTTCCAGAAGTTTTAATCCGCTCATACCCGGTATTCTCATATCTGAAATGACAATATCAGGTTTTTCTGCTTCAATATTTTTTAATGCAGCTTTTGCATTAGCAAACTCTTTCACATCATGCCCTGAGTCAATTAGCTCATCAGTTAGAATAAGCCTTAATGTTTTCTCATCTTCAACAATAAAAATTTTCATGTGCAATAATTTTTATTAAACAGCCATCATTAAGCATTTGCAAATAAAGCGCTACTTAAAAGTTGATAGCTTTGTAATGTATGCTTTATTTAGATATTAGCAGAGTCAGTTTTTTTATTACAAATATATTTTATTATTCATATGATCATTATAATTCTAAAGATAACAAAATTTTAAATATTTAAAATAATTCATTATTGTCCGGTAAATCGAAAATAACGAGCCAGTTTTAAAACGAGATTCCTCACTCCACTTCGTTACGTTCGGAATGACAAGCACTTATGTTGGAAGAGGATGGGGTTGGTGGCGGCTTTGCCGCCACCAACCCCATCCTGATAAAAACCCATGGATGTCCTGTCATTTCGACCGAAGGGAGAAATCT
>JAWOBS010000325.1:0-3032 GCA_046484145.1 Bacteroidales bacterium | reverse complement strand
TTGAAATCAGAGAATATTCCGTAACAGGCATTAAGCATGATTCAATGTTTGCTCACAAATGGTATATTGGAACTGACAATGAGGTAAATCCTGAGGATTTAAAATATATTATAGACGAAAGCCTAAAAGACCTTAATGACGATTACCGAGTGGAGAGAATCGCTGCAATAAAGGATATTTTTGTAGAGATTTTGCCTTCAGAAGTATTCTATGATTTTCTTCGGAAAAAGGGTAAAGAAGGTGGACAAAATAAGTTTCCACGTGTCTTGAAAAATAAGATTTTAGATGAGTGGACAGAATTTATTAAGGATAATAACAAAAAATAGTTGAACAAGCATGACAGTGGCATTTTTTGAAGGCATCATTTTGGGAATTACCCTGGCCTTTTTGATAGGGCCTGCATTTTTTTCGCTTCTTCAAACAAGTATACACAGGGGATTTTTCGCGGGAATACAATTCGCTGCAGGAATTGCTTTTAGCGACATTACCCTTATCGGACTGAGCTATTTGGGAGCTTTACAACTTATAAATGATGAGCAAAACAAAGTTACTGTTGGTATTGTTGGTGGTAGTGTGCTTATTTTATTCGGTATAATAACTTTTACCCGTAAATATAAAGCAACAAAAACCTCAAAAATCGAAATTAAGATCAAAGCAGAAAAATTTATGAAATACTTTTTTAAAGGCTATTTTATAAATATTCTTAATCCCTTTCTTTTTATTTTTTGGCTTGGTGTTGTGAGTTTTATAAGCACAAAATACGGAATACATTCAAAAGAAACCACAACCTTCTTTGTAGGTGTAATATTCGCAGTTTTTTCTACTGATACAATAAAATGCTTTATAGCTCACAGGATAAAAAAATACCTCAGAATAAAAGTCCTAACTCTTATTAACAGGGTTGTGGGAATTCTTTTAATAGTTTTCGGTGTCGTAATGTTTTTAAGAATTTTTTATTTGTAATTTCTTAATTTTTGAATATATAAAATCAATTTTTCATGGCTAATTCTAAAATAAGAGTCAGGTTTGCCCCAAGCCCAACCGGGCCTTTACATATAGGTGGAGTAAGAACAGCTTTATATAATTACTTGTTTGCAAAAAAGAATAATGGCGACTTTATTCTTAGAATAGAAGATACCGACCAAACAAGATTTGTTGAAGGAGCTGAAGAATATATTGTTAAATCGCTAAAATGGTGTAATATTAACTGGGATGAGGGCCCGGGAACAAAATCAGATTTTGGCCCATATCGTCAAAGTGAAAGAAAGGCAATCTATAAAGATTATGCCCTGAAATTAATAGAGAATGGCTATGCTTATTATGCCTTTGACACGGCAGAAGAAATTGAGGCAATGCGTAAAAAATTACAGGAAGATAAGGATAAGCTTCCTCAATATGATTGCCATAGCCGATTAAGTATGAAAAACTCGCTCACATTAAGTAGTGAAGAAGTGAATGAGCTTCTGAATAATGAGGTACCTTTTGTTGTAAGATTCAAAATGCCTGAAGATCACACAATTGAGTTAAATGATTTAATAAGGGGGCATGTGAAAGTTAATTCTTCTACACTGGATGATAAAGTTCTCTTTAAATCAGATGGAATGCCCACCTACCACCTTGCTAATGTAGTTGATGACTATTTAATGGAAATAACTCATGTGATCAGGGGTGAAGAATGGTTACCATCAGCACCTTTACATGTGATGCTGTACAAAGCGTTGGGATGGTCAGACAGTATGCCGGAATTTGCCCATCTACCCTTGCTTTTAAAACCTGATGGCAATGGAAAACTCAGCAAAAGAGATGGAGACAGGCTCGGATTTCCTGTTTTCCCTCTTGAGTGGAAAGACCCAAAAAGCGGCGAAATGTCAAGTGGATATAAAGAATCAGGCTATTTTCCTGAGGCTTTCATTAATATGCTGGCGCTAATGGGTTGGAATCCAGGAACTGATAAAGAATTGTTTTCCATGGAAGAACTCATAGAAGCATTTTCTATTGACAGAGTTGGAAAATCAGGCTCAAAATTTGACCCGGAAAAAGCAAAATGGTTCAATCATCAATACCTGATTAACAAAAGTAATGAAGAAATAGCTCAAATCTTCTCCAAAACCCTTGAGGAGAAAGGGATTGAAGCAGATAATGAAAACTTAGTAAAAATAGTATCTCTTGTTAAAGAACGGGTTAATTTTATCCATGAGCTATGGAATCAAGCTTCATTCTTCTTCAATGCACCGGAGTCTTATGATGAGAAACTGATTAGAAAAAAGTGGAAAGATAACACTGGTGAAATTCTAAATGCTGTTGCTTCAGAATTACAAAATCTAAGTGATTTTAATGCTGCTTTAATTGATAAAGTATTACATGATTACATGGAAAAGAATGAAGTTCCTGCAGGACAATTAATGATAGGCTTAAGGCTGTCAATAGTTGGCGAGGGCAAGGGACCTGATATTAAAGAAATAATGGCCCTGATTGGAAAAGAAGAAACAATTAGCAGAATTAAAAAAGCCATTGAAGTTAATTCTTAAAAGCCTGAAAAACATTTAATAATGCCCGGCATATATATACATATCCCATACTGCCGTCAGGCATGTTATTACTGTAATTTTCATTTTTCAGTATCGCAAAAAAACAAGCTTGCTTTTTTATCAGCGCTGAAACAAGAAATTGCATTAAGCAAAAACTTTTTCAATAAGGATAAAGAGCCTTTTGAACCCGTTTACCTGGATACAATATACTTTGGGGGCGGGACTCCCTCCCTGCTTTCAATTGAAGAGATTATGGATATATTAAATGAAATCTCCAGGTATTACATATATGACAAGAACACTGAAATAACTTTAGAAGCAAACCCGGATGATCTAAGCCAGACTAAGGCTGATGCATTATATAATAGTCCGGTTAATCGATTAAGCATTGGTATTCAATCGTTTCACAACGATAACCTGGAATATATGAACAGATCTCATAACAAATACCAGGCTGAAAGATCCATCGTTAACTCAAAAAATGCAGGTTTTAATAATATAACA
>JAWOBS010000298.1:0-8552 GCA_046484145.1 Bacteroidales bacterium | reverse complement strand
AAATAGGGAAAGGCTTTTCTATAGGAGTAAACTCTTCATTTCTTTTTGGGAATCTTACCGATGCTTCCCTGGTAAGCTCCGAAGAAAGCAGCTTTTTCCTGGCTAACCAACAAAGAAATGTGGCAGCAAGAGGTTTCCTTTTGGATTTTGGAGTACAGTATAAAAAACAATTTTCAGAACAACGAGAAATTGTTGTTGGTGCTGTGTATGCTACCGAAACAGCTATAAACGCAAAGGAAACTATTATGCAGAGAATATATTTGCCCGGCTATACTGTGCCTGATACTGTTCAGTATTATGTTAATGAGGAGGGTAAAGTTGTTTTACCTGCAAATTATGGCCTTGGCTTTAACATGAAAATAAATAGTAACTGGTCTGCCGGTGCCGTTTTTTATTATCAAAATTGGAAGAATTTCAACATCTTCGATCAAGAGGATAGCTTTAACGATGTTTACCAGCTCGCTATTGGCTCACAATATTTGCCTTCTCAAACAACATATTCAAATGTTTTCACAAGGATGCGATACTCCGCGGGATTGAGATATAAACAAAGCTTTATTATTCATAATGATTATCCTGTTGATGAGATTGGCATAAGTTTTGGACTAGGCTTTAAACTTCGAAGAAGCTTGTCCGGTTTACACATTAGCTTCGAATGGGCAAACAGGGGTGATTTAGAGAATAATAAGTTGAGAGAAGATATTTTCAGATTTAATTTAGGTGTCAATATCCATGAAAGATGGTTTACTAAAAGGAAATTCTATTAATATTAATTTTAATAAACAACTAATAATTAACATAAATATATAAAGAATGAAAGCAATAGTTTTTTTAATAAGTATTTTTACTAGCCTTGTGCTAAATGCTTTTCCTGCCGGCAATGAAGTTGAGTATGACTTTGATGCAGCAATGGAAGGATCAAATAATATTTATTCATATTTTGATGATGGTAATTTTGATTCACAGAAATTATCTAAAGAAGATCATACTGAAAGTATATATGGTGAAGATAGTGCCAAATGTGTGAGAAACCTTTCAATATATGTTGAGTATTATCGCCAGGGTAACTATGCTAATGCTGTTGACTCATGGCGTTGGGTTTATGAAAACTGCCCTGCCGCCAGGCAAAATACTTATATCCATGGTGCAAATATTTTTAAATATCTGTATAGTCAAGAAAAAGACCCGGTAAAAAGAGAAATGTATATCGATAGCTTAATGATGCTGTACGATAAAAGAATAAAATATTTTAACCGTGAAGGTAGTGTATTAGGAAGAAAAGCCTCTGATTTGTATACATTCAGGCCAAATAACGTGCAAGAAATTTACGAGATATCTGAAAAATCAATTACACTCGAAGGTGATGAGGCTTCTCCTGATGTATTACTTATTAACTTCCATAGCTTGTCAAATCTTGTAGAGGCCGGTTTGAAAGAGGTTGATGAAATTGTGCTTGCTTATGACAGGGCTATAAATATTATTGATAATAGTATTGCTGCCAATCCTGAAGTATCAAAAGCATATAAAGTAACAAAGAATAACATAGATAAAATGTTCAGCCCTTATGCAAGTTGCGAAAATATCACCAGCATCTTTCGTCCAAGATTTGATGATAATCCTGAGAATGTTGAACTACTTGAAAAGATAGTTGATATGCTTGATAACGCAGGCTGTACAGATGAAAAGTTATACTATGAAGCTTCTCTGAATCTTCACAGAATTAACCCTTCTGCCGAATCTGCATATTCAATGGGAAGAATGGAACAAAATATGGGTAACTATAAAAATGCTGTTAAATTCTTTGAACAATCACTGGAATTGTATGAAAATGAAGAAGATAAGTTTACTTCTTATATGTTTCTGGTAGATATTTTATTTAAACAGTTTAAAAATTATACTGAAGCTCGCGAATATGCTTTAAAGGCTGCAGAAGCTCGCCCCGGTAACGGCAGACCATTTTTACTTATTGGTGAAATGTATGCCGCTTCTGCAAAACAATGTGGAGATAACGAATTTACTGAAAAAGTTGCTTATTGGGCCGCTGTGGATAAAGCCTTGTATGCAAAGAGCATTGACGATGACCCACTTGTTGAACAAAGAGCAGATGCTTTAGTAGATGCATGGACACAGCATTATCCAACACTTGAAAATATTTTCTTTTATGGTTTTGAAGAGGGAGATACTTATACAGTAAAGTGCTGGATAAACGAAAAAACCAGAATTAGAGCCAGAAACTAAATGATGAAGCTTTTTAATACCAGGCTTTATAAAATATTTTTTACTAAAAGCATTGCTATCCTGCTTTGGATAACAATGCTTTTTTCATGTCAAACTGACCTTGAAACAATTTCTTTAATTACCCAGGTTGATGAATCACCTGTGGAGTCAGCATTTGACGTTAGAATTGTATATTCTGAATATGCTAATGTGAAAATGATAATGGAGGCACCTATAATGGATAAGTACATTGGTGATGATGAATATATTGAAATGCCGGAAGGTATTAATGTGACTTTTTTTGATTCCCTGGGAATTCAAACCTCTAGCCTTAAAGCTAATTATGCAATTAGCTATGAAACCGAAAAAATCATGGAAGCACAAAATGATGTTGTAGTCATTAACGAAAGAAATGAAAAGCTTAATACCGAATATCTTGTTTGGGATAGAGAAAAAGCTATTATTTTTACTGATAAGTTTGTTAAAATCACTACTGATGAAGAAGTGCTTTTTGGTGATGGCTTTGAATCTGATGAAAAATTTGACAAATGGGAAATTAAAAAACCCAGAGGTGTTTTTAATGTTGAAACCGGTGATTGATTAATTCCAGGCTTATACAATATACATTTTAGTTAATAGTCATTTATTTGTAAATTTGCAAAAAAAAGATTTTGGATAATATTACCATAATTGTTGCCAGTGTCATATTTTCTGCCTATTTCTCAGGCATGGAAATAGCATTTGTAACTGCCAATAAACTTAAAGTTGAAGTTGATAAAAAAAGTGGTGGCTTCTCTGCAAGGGTATTAGCTAAATTGTTTAAATCAGATTCGGATTTTATATCAACAATGCTTGTTGGCAATAATCTTGCTCTTGTAATCTACGGGATAGCCTTTGCTGCCCTTCTGGAGCCCTTTTTAGCCGGCAATCTGCCGGAGCCGGTTAATAATGAAGCTTCTATTTTAATTCTTCAAACTATTATATCATCAATAGTAATTTTGATATTTGCTGAGTTTGTCCCTAAATCATTATTCAGAATTAATCCTAATGCAATAGTTAATTTTTTTGCTGTTCCTACTTTTATTATTTACTACTTATTGTTTCCTGTTATTTTTATAACTATAAAATTATCAGAGCTTATCCTTAAACACTTATTTGGATTGAAATTGGAAGATCAAAAGAAAGTTTTTAATATAGTAGATATTGATAACTTTCTAAAAGAGTTTTTTAATAAAGAACAAACGAAAGATGACCAAAGCCTGGAAATGCAAATATTTAAAAATGCAATAGAATTCCCGGATGTGAAATTGAGAGAATGTATGATACCCCGCACAGAAATCGTTGCTCATGATCAAAATGACGAGCTTAAAGATATACGGGAAAAATTTTCTGAAACAGGATTGTCAAAAATTTTAATCTATAAAGACAATAATATTGATGATATTATTGGATATGTTCATGTTTTTGACTTTTTTAAAAATCCTAAAAACATTAAATCTATTATAAGGCCATTATTGATTGTGCCTGAAACTATGCTTGCAAATAAATTACTAAAGAGTTTTATACAACAAAGTAAAGGCATAGCGGTTGTTGTTGATGAATTTGGCGGTACTGCAGGTTTAATTACTATCGAAGATATTATGGAGGAAATCTTTGGAGAAATTGACGATGAATATGATGTTGATGATCTTGTGGAAAAACAAATTAGTAACACGGAATATCTTCTTTCTGCAAGACACGAAATAGATTATCTTAATGAAAAATATGATTTGGATTTACCCGAATCTGACGAATACGAAACCTTAGGAGGCCTAATTACAAATCACCATGAAAGTATTCCGGAAAAAGGAGAGACTATTATTGTTGAAGAGTTTAGTTTTAGGGTTACACAGGTCTCTGATACCAGGATAGAACAAGTGGTTTTAATTATTAATAATGAATAAGGAAAAACATATTTTTTTTGTTTTTTTATTATTATAAAGTTCTATTTTATACATTTGCAAACTTATTAAATTAAAAATATAAAATAATACTATAAAGAAATGGCAGTTATTGGGAAAATTAGAGGTTATTCAGGATTATTGATTGCAATTATTGGGCTTGGCCTCGCAGCTTTTGTTTTGCAAGATTTTTTGGGGAATAAATCTCCGCAAAGACAATCCATGGAAGTTGGAAGAGTGAATAAAAATGATATCTCTTTTAATGAATTTGAAAATCTTTACCAGGAAACCCTTGATATGTATAAAAGACAAAGAGGTGTTGAAAATGTTGAACAACACGAAGCTCACATGTTAAGACAACAAACCTGGGATAGGATAATAACTGATCATGTCCTTAAAGATGAGCTGGAAAAACTTGGCATTACTGTATCACCCAGGGAATTGAAAGATATGTTCTTCGGAGAAGACCCACATCCGCTGATTAAAAGTGCTTTTAATCCAGACCCTGCAACAGGTGAAGTTAACAGATCTGAAATGATTAATATTCTTCAATCACTTGACCCATACGACCCACGCTTGGTCAGGCTTGAAGAAGAAGCACTAAAGCAAAGAAAAAAGGAAAAATATATCAGTATGATCAAAAATGGATACTATATACCTGAATTTTTTGCCGGCTTGAATTATAAGGTGAATAATGCCACTGCTGATATTCAGTATGTTGTTGAAAGATACAAAAATATTCCTGATTCAATTTTTACTGTTGGTGAAGATGATATGCAAACTGCATATAATGAAATAAAATATCAATATGAACAGGAAGAAATGCGGGATATTGAATACGTTGTATTTCCTGTCTTTGCTTCAGATAGTGACAGAGAAGATATCTATAATAATGTTCTTGAATTAAAAGATGAATTGGAAAATACAGATAAGGATAATATAGAAACTTTTGTTAACGCTGTTAGCGATAAACGTTTCGATCCAACTTATAAATCTAAGGGTGAGCTTGCTCCTGAAATTGATTCAATTATGTTTGATTCTCCTGTTGGGACAACCTACGGGCCGTATATGCATAATGATGAATTTATTTTGTCAAAACTGGTTGATGTGGAGTTTAGGCCGGACTCAATGAGTGCCGAACATGTTTTGATTGCTTATCAGGGTGCTATGCGCGCAGATCAGCAAATTACCAGGACCTACTCGGAAGCAGAAGAAAAGGCAGATAGTATATATGATGTTCTTACCAAAAGGCAGGCTACATTATCCAATATTGCTGCTGAAGTTTCTGATGATGCCTCTGCAGCTCACAATCAGGGTGACTTAGGTTGGTTCCAGGATGGACAAATGGTGCCTTCTTTTAATCAAGCTGTTATTGATAATCCTGTGGGCTCTTTTGTAGTCGCTGAATCAGATTTCGGATTTCATGTTATTAAAGTCACAGGTAAAGCATCTCCGGTTAAAAAAGTTCAGGTAGCTAATGTTGCAAGGGAAATAGTACCAAGTGATGCAACATATAATAGGACATATTCACAAGCTAGTGAATTTGCTGTTAAAGTACGTGATAATGAAGACTTTAGTGCTACAGCAGAAGAGATGGATCTCACAGTAAGGCCGGCTAACAGACTTAAAAAAATGGATAATAATATACCCGGAATTCAAAATCCACGGGAAGTTGTAAGATGGGCGTTTTCTGAAGATGTTAGTGTTGGATCTACTTCAAGAATTTTTGAGATTGACGATAAGTTTATAATTGCAAATCTTAAAAATATACGCGAAGAAGGTTATGCAAAAATGGATGAAATTGAAGATCAGGTGAGAGAACACGCATTGAAACAGAAAAAATTTGAACAGATTTCCCAACAGATTAATAATATGGAAGGACAATCGCTTTCTCAAATTGCTGAGCAGCTCGATCTTACTGTATCAGATTTGTTAGATGTGAAAATGTCTACTCCTTCTATTGCCGGTATTGGCAATGAGCCTGTTGTAATTGGTAGAGCTTTTAATGTTGAGGTAAACAAAGTATCTAAGCCTATTAATGGTACTGCAGGTGTTTTTGTGATTGAAGTAAACAGGAGAGATGAAGATGTTAAACCTTCTGACTATAATGTAGTTAAGAGTAGATTGCAACAAGAATTTGAAAATCAGGCAGAAAGGATAATTCTTGAGGCTCTTAAAGAGAACGCTAAAATAGAAGATCACAGGGAGTGGTTTTTCTAGAAAAGTAATAGTTAAATTTTTTATTAGCCCCTTTTTGTTCTTTATTATTAATGAAGAATATTTAGGGGCTTTTTTATTTATCAAAAAAAATTCTTATATTAGCTATCCTTCTGTAACGAAAAAACGATGTTGTTAATAATTTGATTATCAAACTATTAATATTTTTAAATTTTTAAAAGAGGAGATTTTATGCGGAGATTATTACACCCACCATAGTTTTTTTATTTATAAAACGAAAAAAATATTTTTATTAAGCAATTTTTTTATACCAAAACTTATTATTAACCAAAAAATTACAATTATGAAGAGATTACAAACTAAAGTCATAACAATATTTATGACATTGATGCTGCTATTTAGTTTTGGCAGCTATGGACAGTATGAAGGTACAGGTACCTTTGTTAAAATTGATAACATCGGTGATTTGGAATCAGGGTTCTATGTGATAGCAGAACTAAATGATGAATTTGCTATGGATGTTGATAATGATGGATCTTTTTTCAAACATACTGCAATTAGCCCAGCTTCTGGTGAAATTGCAAATCCTGCAAATAACATTGTTTGGTGGATAGAAGCTGATGGCTCAGGATATACAATTTCTAACATTGGAGATCCTGATGTTACTTATGTATCCTATTCAGGAACTAGTAATGCTGCTTATGCAGAAGTTAATCCAGCCTCTGTAACAGATAATGAAAGATGGACAATAGACTATGACGTTGATAGGTTCGCTGTTACAAATGTTGCTATTACCGACAGAGTATTGCAGTATAATGCTGGTGCACCTAGGTTTGCTTGCTATACATCAAATCAAAGAAAGTTTAACTTGTATAAAATGACAGAAGTGAATACCGTAGCAGCACCGGTTTTCGACCCTGATGGTGGTACAATTTTAGGCTCTGTTGATGTGAATATTACAACTACTACACCTGATGCTACTGTTTATTACAGTTTAGACTCAGAAACAGGCCCCTGGACAGAATTTACAGCACCTGTAGCAGTTACTGAACCTACTACAATCTGGGCTTATGCTTCTGATGATACCGGTACACTTGCTGATAGTGATGTAGCAAGTGCAACGTATGAGTTCCCAATTGAAGTTACTAATGTTACTGATCTTAGAGCCGGCTTAACCGATGGTACTGTTTATCAACTTACCGGTGAAGCTGTTCTTACCTATCAGCAAGCATATCGTAATAAAAAATGGGTGCAGGATGCTGAAGCAGGCATCGAAATTGATGATGATTCCGGTATTATTACAACAGTATATAATATTAATGATGGCATAACAGGCCTTACCGGTACTTTGAACGAATATAATGGTGTTCTGCAGTTTATTCCTGTAGCAGATCCGGGTGCTGCTACTTCTTCCGATAATACTCCTGTCATTGTTACAAGAACTTTAGATGAACTTGTAGAAGCTGATCAAAGTAGATTAGTGCTTATTGAAAATGTTGCCTTTGATGCTTCTTATGATGGAGATAATTTTGGTACAGGCACAAATTACGATATAGCTGATGCTTCCGGAACTGGCGTTTTTAGAACAGAGTTTCATGATGCAGATTATATCGGTACGCCTGTTCCTATGGCAGCTCAGAACATTACTGCTATTCTAAGGGAATTTAATGGCACTATGCAAATTACTGCACGTAGCCTTGCTGATTTTGAAGAATATGTTGCAAGTCCATTCTTTGCCGTTACTTTCAATGTTGATATGACTGATGCTGTTGAAAAAGGTCTTTTCACACATGGAGTTGATGTTGTTAATGTTGCCGGTTCTTTCAATGCATGGGATCCAAATGATGCAAATTATCAATTATCACAAGTTGGTGAAACAAGTATTTATACTTTAGTAACGGATGAAATTTTTGAAGTTGATGATATCCTTGAATTTAAATTTGTTACAAATGGCAGTTTCTGGGAGCAGACAGACAATAGAACCCACACTGTTATTGATGGCGAAAACATTTATGACGGAGAATTTGCTGCACCTGTTATAAGTTGGGCTAACCTTCAATGGCCGGCTGATGCTGAGTTGGTAATAGGTGACCCAAATAGCCAGGTTACTGTATTTGCACAGGTCTACATTCAGGATATTACAAATCAACCGGATGCTGTTGATGCACTTGAAGCATGGATTGGAATTAATAATGAAAATACAGATCCTGCTACATG
>JAWOBS010000296.1:0-3699 GCA_046484145.1 Bacteroidales bacterium | reverse complement strand
CAGCCCAACCTGTAGGTTGAAACTTAGCAACAGTTACCTCATCGCCATTAACAACAGCTGCTGCTGTAATGTCATAACCTAAAAAGTTGGAAATGTTAAGTTTGTTAAAGTCTGTGCCTGATTGAGATGCAACAACATTGTAATAAAGTGGGTCAGGATTTCCATCTTCATTGTCTTCAACACTGTATGTTCCTGCTAAAAGATCACTTGTAACATGTACTGTTCTTGTTGCAGAAGCGTTACCTAATGAATAAGTGGCAACGTATTCATTAACTTTAAATTTGTCATACTCAGGAGAGAAAGAAGTTACAACATCGTCTTCTTTGCCACCATCTACTTCAAAACCAGGTTCAACATATTCTTCTCCTAAATCAAACTCAGCAGGATTGTCACCTAGTAAAGTAATTGTAGCATCATCAGTTTCACATGATGTAAATAAAAATGCAGCAAAAGCAACAACTGCAAATAAACTTAAAATTTGTTTTTTCATAGTACTAATTGTTTTTTGGTTAAAAATTATTGTTTAAAAAATTAAAAAGTTACCTGTTTTAATTATAGCTACAAAAGTAATGTAAATTTTCGTGGATACACACTTAACAAAAGATTTTTTAATATTTTTTTTAATTTTTCTTATTATTTGTTTATTTTTGCCGTTAGATAATTAAATAGAATAATAATTAACACAAAAAACTAACTAATTATGAAAAAAGTACTTGGATTGATTTTATTTGCTGCAGTTTTTGCATTTGCTTCTTGTGGACCACAAGATTCTAAGGAAGATGAACAAGCACGCCTTGACTCAATTGCTGCTGCTAAAGCTGCTGCTGCTAAAGCTGCTGTTGAAGAAGAGGTAGAAGCAGCTGAAGAGGTTATTGAAGAAGCTGAAGAAGTTATTGAAGAAGGCCGTGATGAAGAAGGTAAAAGAGATAGAGGAACAGAAACTGAAGTAAAAAGAGACGAAGAAGGTAAAAGAGAAAGAGGAACTGAGACTGAAGAAGAAAGAGACGACGAAGGAAAAAGAAAAAGAGGTTAATACCTGAAATTTTAAAAAAACATGAAGGCTGTCATTTTTTTGACAGCCTTTTTTTTATCTACATATTTAAGTAATAATCTCTTGTTAATTCAATGTATTCTTTAGTATAATTGTGCCTTAGCCCTGTTTCTATGGTAAGCTCATTTTTTTTCACACCTTTGTTCTGTTTGGATATCTCATGTATTATCCTGTGCGGATGTTTTTCAGGAGTGGGCCTGATTATCATTTGCTTTTGAATATAAAGTGCATTGTTTTTTGTTAATTCAATGATTTCTTCATCTTGCTTATATGGAGTTATTAACAAAAAAACGCCACCAGGCTCCAATAGTTTGCATACACATTCAAAAAGGATATCGAAGGGCATAAAATCCGAATGTCTTGCCAAATCTCTTTTAAGCTTTTCTGATTTATAACTATTATGAAAAAAAGGCGGGTTGCAGACAATTAAGTCATATTTTTTAGGATTATGATTTGTAAAATCCTGAATTG
The DNA here is from genome assembly GCA_046484145.1 of Bacteroidales bacterium. Taxonomy (GTDB): domain Bacteria; phylum Bacteroidota; class Bacteroidia; order Bacteroidales; family UBA7960; genus PWND01. The sequence continues at coordinate 2,177 of JAWOBS010000296.1, read as the reverse complement.
ATCTGTTATATAATTTTATTCTATCCTTATATGGACTATTACTAAAGTTTTTATTAGCATCAATACAGGCATCCTGGTCAATTTCAACAGCATCAATAGAAGCGTCCTGTTTTTGTGCTATCATTAGAGCAATTATTCCTGAGCCAGTACCAATGTCAAGAACATTTACACTTTGTTTTAATGCAGCAACACTACCAAGTAATACGCCATCAGTACCGATCTTCTGTCCACAATTGGTATCAGTTACATCAAAATTTTTAAATCTGAAAATGTGATTTTTATTATTGGGATTATTGTTCTTCATTCATATACATGTCAATAAGTCCGTCCGGAGCATCATAGTATATTATTTGTTTTTTCCTGTCAACAGATTTAATAAAATCATCCTGTACAGGCAATAGAATTTCTTTATTTCCGGAAAAAACCTGGAATAGGGGATTGGCACCAAGGTCAATTATATCTTTTATTTCTCCAACCATACCCTTATTTTTATCTGATAATTCAAACCCAATTACCTCATGAAAATAAAACTTATTACCCTTTAGTTGGGGCAGCGACTTTAATGGAAGGAATAATTCATTTCCTATTAGCGAACATGCTTGTTCTTCACTGTCAATATCTTCAAATTTGGCTATTAATTGATTATATTTTGAATGAGCCTGGATGTTCTCAATAAAAAATGGAATCAGTTTTCCTTTTTGATTAATAAAAACTGATTCCATTTGTAAGTATTTCTGAGGTTCATCGGCATCTATAAACAGAATCACCTCTCCTTTATAACCGAAGCTTTTGGAAATATAACCTAAAAAATAACAATCATCAACTTTCACTTGTTTGTTTTTAAGTCATTAAAGCTTTAAATAGCGGTTTATTTATCTTCTTTCTTTTCTGTATCTTCTTTCTTTTCTTCAGGTTTTTCTTCTTCTTTTTTCTCCTCAACAGCTTCTTCTTTTGCTTCGGCTGCAGGGGCCTCTTCGGCTGCTTTTTCTTCTTTTACTTCAGCTTCAGGAGCTTTTTCTTCTGCTTTTTCCTCTTTTGCTTCCGCTGCAGGAGCTTCTTCTGTTGCTTTTTCCTCATCTGTTGCAGGAGCTTCAGCTTCCTTATTTTCTTCGTCTTTTGCTTTAGTTTCTTTTTCCACTGCTTCAGCACGTTTCTTTGCAATTTCAGCTTCACGAGCTTCTCTTATCTTTTTCTCATCTTCAAAACGTTTTTTCTGAAGTTCTTTTTCTGAAAGTTCTGAATCTTTAGCTGCTTGTTCAATTTTGGCTTCTTTATCTTTTAACCAGGCTTGAAATTTCTCTTCAACTTGTGATTCAGTTAAGGCTCCTTTTTTCATTCCCCTGATTAAGTGATCTTTCAGCATTACTCCCTTGTGAGAAAGTATAGACCTTGCTGTTTCAGAAGGACTGGCTCCAACCTGCAACCAATATAAGGAGCGGTCAAAATCAATTTCAATAGTAGCAGGATGGGTTGTTGGATTATACGTGCCAAGCTTTTCGATAAATTTTCCATCTCGAGGTGCACGACCATCTGCGACAACTAAATGATAAAAAGGTTGCCCCTTTTTACCTTTTCTTTGTAATCTAATTCTTGTTGGCATTTAGTTTAATTTTTAAGTAAAACATTTTATTTTCGGGGTGCAAATATCGGGCTTTTTTTTAATATAGAAAAACTTTTTGTTAAAAATATCCTGCAATATTTAACTATCACTCAGGGCCAAATATTATTTTGAGGTGCAAATTATTTTTTTAATTTTTATCCCTCGCAAAAACCGCAAAATTAAATAAACGCAAAATTCGCAAAAACAGTGACAGAAAATGAAATATCTTATAAAGTTATTGGTGCAGCAATAGATATCCATAAAAGTATAGGTCCCGGATTGTTAGAATCGGCTTATGAGAATGCTTTAGCTTATGATTTAAAAGCGTTGGGGTTTGATGTTAGACAACAAGTTTCAATGCCTTTTATTTACAAAGAGATAAAGCAAGAAGTTGGTTACCGAATTGACATAGTGGTTAATAACAAGCTAATTATAGAAATAAAAGCTGTTGAAACAGTAGTTCCGGTGCATTATGCCCAGTTATTAACCTATCTGAAATTATCCGGAATAAAATTAGGTTTATTAATAAACTTTAACTCAAAAACTTTAAAAAATAATATTCATAGAGTAGTTAACA
>JAWOBS010000268.1:0-3277 GCA_046484145.1 Bacteroidales bacterium | reverse complement strand
TCACCGTAATAATTAATTGTAGATTACGGTTCTTCAGCTTGAAAGTTGTTGTAGGCAGCAGGTTAGGACTGGTTTAGCAGCTTATATTTATTATAATTACCGCCTTTTATTATCTCCTCTATCTTCTCCGGCAACATGATCGGCATAGTAGCCGCCACGCTGTCTCATGGGTTTATCTTCACCGGTTGTGGTATCCCGGCTCGTTTGATGTTCCATTTCAGAATTAATTTCCGCACCGAGGAAGATAATAAATGCCGAAAGAAAGAACCACAGCATAAGGATAATTACTGCCGCAAAGCTGCCATAGGTTGCATCAAAGCTGTCAAAATTATTTATATAAAGGGTAAAAAGCAGCGATCCTGTAATCCATAATATTGTAGCTATAATAGCTCCCCAGCTGGTCCATTTGAATTCAGGACTTTTACGATAGGGTGCAACTTTATAAACAGCAGCCAATGCAGATATGACTATCAGTACCAGTATGGGCCATCGTAATAATTGAATAATTGTTTCTAATGTTGAGGGTAAACCGATCTTATCGATAAGTGCGGGAAAAGCCACAACCATTGCAATAGCAATAAAGCCGACAATAATGCCGCCTATAGTAAACAGAAAGGTAACGGCAGTTAATTTAAAAAAGCCACGTTTATCTTTTTCATTATATGTAATATTTACTCCTTCAAAAACTGTCTTTGTCCCTCTATTGGCACTCCAAAGACTAATCAGTACACTCAAAACTAAACTCCAGCCCAGGGAGGATTCTGACTTTTCGGATTGCTGTTCTAAAATATCGCTAATCATTAGGTGTGCCTTCTCAGGTAGGGCATTTGCAAGCTGGCTCATCTGCTGCTCTACCTGTGCCGGCTCCACAACCAGCCCATATATGGATAAACCAGCTGCAATAGCGGGAAAAACTGCAAGGAAAAAAAAAATGCAGTTCCTGCTGAAATGATGGGTACATGATCCTTTATCAGCTGGTTTTTTACCCGTAAGGCAATATCTTTCCAGCCTTTCATTGGTATTTGTCCTGGTTTTTCGGCGTTGTGACCTCTTTTACCTGCTGATGTATTGCCCATAATAATAGTACCTGCTTAGTTAAAAGATAATGACCGAAAGAAATATATAATTAAATTTGCTCCATGCTGATACACATGTAAAACAAGATATTCCATTAAATGTTTAATGATTGTCTGCCTGTGGTGCTCAGTAACATTTACGGCGGCACCTATAATACCTTAATCTTTCTCCCCATTCATCAAATTCCAGGTTCTCTTGCTTTCGAATAGAATCCACAGCATGTTTTTCAATGACCTTCTTCTAAGAGAACTGAGAGATGAGTATTGAATGGTGAGTGGGGGTTGAATAGAGACTTTTCAAAAATAAAGGCCACCCAAAGGTAATTCCAAATGTGAATCCGGTCTAAAAAGGCCATATTTGATTTTCAGCAGCTTTTTCCCCCAATCGGCCAAATGCGGATGAAGCCACTGAAAATCAGCCACCTTTTAAGGATAGAACAAAGCTGATTTTCAGTGGGTGTAATAAATTTTGAGTTTTTAGACCAGACTCTTAGTTGTAATTTACTTTCCTGCTTTTTGTAATTCCGCTGCTCTTTTGGTTATCTTTTGAGATATTTTCATAGCTTTCTCAGGCTTATCATCCCATTTTTCTGAATAAGCATCTATTTCATCTTCAGTAACCTCCATTTCTTCGTACACATCTTCAATTTCTTTACTTATTTTTTCGCTAATCTGACCCATTTCTTCAGCAGTAGCGTTTTCTTGCTCATCAGCATATTTCATTGTCGAGAGATATGTCACCTGTGCTAAAACTTCTACAACCATATCCTTGTTTACCTTGCCTTTTGTTATATTTAATGTTGAAGATTCTTCCACTTTTTTATCGTCATTTCCTTCTGACGTTTCTTCATTCTTTTGGGTTTCGCCATTACAACCCGCAAAAAGCAATGCAATTACAAGCATTGTTATGGCTTTAAAATAAGTTACTTTTTTCATAATTTTTTAATTTTAAATTTGTTGTTCATGAATGTTTACTAAAATTTAAATACGTTTTGAAATCATTAATAATTTAAGTTTTGCAAGCTTTTTCACATGGTAATGATTTGAATTGATTCAATTAACCAATAAAAAAGCTAATGATGAATCAAGAAAAAATACATTTATGCTTGAATAACAGAGTTTTTGCTGCAGAGAAGATTTGACAAATATGTATACAAATACAATGGTAATAAGTATGTTAAACGCTTTGCATATTGAAATCATTTGCTTTGTTTTATTTTATGACAACTTTCTAATAGAGATAGTTTGAGAGATATAATAATAGCAATTAATGCCTATTTAAATAAATTATATCACTTAAACTTTGGTAAAAATGTTACTCTATTTGGGGTATATCTGAAAATGCAGTACGTATAAAGATATATTTTGCAATAATTGTTTATTGCATAGTTGCCATTGTTAGAACGAATCTAAAAATAGAGATTCAACCTCCGAAATTTTACAGGTTTTAGGAATATCTCTTTTGGATAAAATACCAGTAAAAGAGATTCTTACAAAAATAAATTACAATGATGTCAAAGAACTTGTGATAAACAGCTGTCCCTCAATTTATTTTAAGTAGCCAGCAGTATTATTTCATAATAAAAATTTTTAGTTTTTCCTACTCGTATGGCTTTTCAGTTCTGCCCTGTTTTTTTGAGTGGGTTCTAGTCTCCACTTGTTTGATTTAAATATTGACTGTATTTTTTGTCATATGGTTGGTCAGACCTTTTTTGACCAATAATCCCTTTTTTTAACTTGTCATAATTCGTATATATTCACTACATTAGTGCATATGTTTCACTTATCAGGATAATATTTGCCTTGTTCATCTGCTATAGCAGGTGAATGTAGCAGAATTTCATTCTTTCTTTACAAAATAAATCAAAATAATTTGAAATTCAAAACATTTAGGCAAAAAAAGTAGCAGGGAAACTATAGTTAACTAAAATAAAATCAAAATATGGCTAAAAGATGCGCCTGTAATTCGCGATGGTATTGTAATCTGTCTCTATAGTTTTAACAACCAAATCATTTCAATTTTTCGCCTGAATTTTTTCAGGCTCTCATAAGAACGGATGTGATTCCTTATCGGTTAATGCCGATTTTTTTACAACCCATGCCAAAATTATTAGAACTTGCAAACCGCTGGACCGATCGGATCAAACATAGTAATGCTTAATCCGCATGCATTATAACATGTGTATTGTTTACTTATCTTG
>JAWOBS010000184.1:0-6228 GCA_046484145.1 Bacteroidales bacterium | reverse complement strand
TAATTGCCGTCAGCTTTAGCACCAATTAATTGCCGTCAGCTTTAGCACCAATTAATTGCCGTCAGCTTTAGCACCAATTAATTGCCGTCAGCTTTAGCTGACGGACAAAGTGGATACATAAAAACTCACTAAACTATTTTATTTAAAAATATATTTTTCTGTAATGATTTTTAAATTATAAATACATTTGTGAAAAAGACTTATTATGGATTTTTATAATTTATGTAAACATCGACAAAGTACCCGAAAATATTCTTCAAAGCCTGTAGACAGAGATAAGATAATCCAGATTATTGAAAGTGCAAGATTAGCACCATCTGCATGCAATTCTCAACCGTGGAAGTTTATTGTAATTGATGAGCCGGATTTAAAGAAGGAGATAGCAGAGTCTTCTTATGGTAATGTATTACGCTTTAATCGCTTTGCCGCTGAAGCACCGCTTATGGTTGCACTTACTATTGAGCCGCCAAAATTGATTGCAAAGCTTGGTGGAGCGCTGAAAGATAAAGATTTTTACCTGATGGATATTGGTGTTGTAGCTTCTTACTTTTGTTTGCAGGCTGCAGAACTGGGACTGGGAACCTGCATGTTGGGCTGGTTTGACGAAAAAAGAGTGAAACAATTACTGAAGATACCTGCAAAAAAGCGGGTGGCCTTACTTTTTACTGTAGGCTACGAAAACGGGAAACACAGAAAGAAAATCAGAAAAAGTTTTAATGATATATGCTCTTTTAATGGGTATGAGGGGGATCGGTGATGGGTAACATTGTCAACGACTAATAATCAACTGCTTATTAATATTGGCTTTCTGCCAACTAATTTATTTTTAACCAAAACTAAACAAAATGAAAAAATTATTGTCATTAACATTAACAGTATTAATTACGATGCTTATGTTTACAGGATGCGAAGAAAAATCGAAAAAAGATGAGATGGGTGTAATACCTCAATCTGTCATTGATGCAACAGTGGATGTTATCACCGAGGTGCATGGTGATGAACTTAAACCGATGGTCGAAAAAGGTGTTTCACAAGTTGCCGCCTTATGGAAAAGATCTGATGGCACAGATGAAGAGTTTAAAGAATTCTGCGCTGAAAACTTTAGCGGTGATGAGGCCGGTAAAAAAGCTCTTTTTGAAAAGCTTTCAAAGAATTTTGAATCAATTTGGGGCTATGCAAACAAGACAAGCCTTGATTTAATGAAGCCATTGCACTTAGACCAGGGAGAAGTTTTGCCTGTTGATATGATGTTTGGAAGCTATTCTACCCTGGCTCATTTTTACGATGACTTTTTTAAAAATAAAATAGCTTTTCTTACAGTGCTTAACTTTCCTTTTTACACCCTTGAGGAAAAAGCAGACCTTGGCCGCGACTGGAACCGCCTGGAATGGGCATACGCTCGTGTTGGTGATGTCTTTACCTCAAGAATACCTGCAGAGATAAACCAGGAAGCATCAAAAGTTTCCACGGAATCTGATGCCTATATTTCTGATTATAATATTATAATGGGAAATCTTATAAATGATGAAGGTGAAAAATTATTTCCCGAGGGGATGAGTCTTATTACACATTGGGGCTTACGCGATCAGCTTAAAGCAAATTACGGTGTTGAGGGCGGACTTGAAAAGCAAAGGATGATTTACAAGGTGATGGAGAGAATAATTTCACAGGAAATCCCTGAAATAGTTATAAATAATCCTGAAGTAGAATGGAATCCATATGCAAATAAGGTATATAAAGATGGTGAAGAAATTGCCTTTAAACCCGAACCGGATACAAGATATAATTATCTGTTAAAGAATTTTTATGCAAGCAAAGAAGCTGATCCATATTCTCCAAGCTATCCTACAGCAATAGAAAGAGCATTTGACCAAAACCTGGAACTGACCCGTAAAGAGGTAGAAAATCTTTTTGTGAATCTTGTAAGTTCACCATTATTGAAGGAGGTTGGGGCGCTTATCAGCAGTCGCCTGGATAGAGATCTGGAGCCTTATGATATTTGGTATGATGGTTTTAAGGCACGTAGCGGCATTTTGGAAAGCAACCTGGATATTATTGCACAGGAGAAATTCCCTGATGCTAAAGCTTTTGAAAAGGAGATTCCCAATATTCTTGTAGAATTAGGATATGACAGGAGCAGGGCTAATGAAATAGCATCAAAGATTACTGTTGAGGCTGCCAGGGGCGCCGGACATGCATGGGGTGCTGAAATGCGTTCGCAAAATTCCTATCTACGCACAAGAATTGGAGAGAATGGCTTGAATTATAATGGATATAATATTGCCGCTCATGAGTTGGGACATAATGTTGAACAAACCATTAGCTTGCATGATGTTGATTATTACATGCTGAATGGCGTTCCAAACACTGCATTTACTGAAGCTTTGGCTTTTATTTTCCAGGTAAGAGACCTTGAGTTTTTAGGTATGGATAGCAATAATCCTGACCTGGAACATTTAAAAGCTCTTGATGTTTTTTGGGGCAGTTATGAAATTATGGGAGTGTCACTAGTTGATATGTACGTATGGCAATGGATGTACGAAAATCCTGACGCAACTGAAGCACAGCTTAAAGAGCAAACAATTAAAATAGCCACGCAGGTCTGGAATGATTATTATGCTCCTGTTTTTGGTGTTGAAGACTCTTCAATACTAGCTGTATATTCTCACATGATAAGCTATCCTTTATATCTTGCAGCATATCCTCTGGGCCATTTAATAGAATTTCAGCTTGAAGGCCGGATAGCAGGTAAAAATATAGCTGATGAGATTGACAGGATATATGCTTTAGGAAGATTAATCCCACAGGAATGGATGAAAGAAGCAGTTGGCGAACCAATATCTAATCAACCTTTGTTTGATGCTGTTGATGTAGCTCTAAAAGAGATTGATTAATTATTGAAAACTACTTTTTTATATTCAGAATGAGTTTCTCTACAATGCTTGGATAGTTTTTATATTCAAGCATTTGTATTTTTTCGGATAAGCTTTCGGGTGTGTCTGTTTCCCAGATATCACATGCTTCCTGGAAAATAATCTTTCCCCTGTCATACTCTTCATTAACAAAATGAATTGTTATTCCGCTGGTTTTTTCACCGGCCTCCAATACTGCTTTATGCACTTTTTGTCCGTACATTCCCTTGCCTCCATAGTTTGGAAGTAATGCCGGATGTATATTTACTATTCTTTCGGGATAAGCTTCTATAAGATATGTAGGCACTAAGGATAAAAAACCTGCTAAAGCAATAAAATCTATCTTGTGTTGTTTTAAAATGCTTAAAACATGTTTCTTTTTACTCCATTCTTCTCTTTCAATAACAATTGCAGGGATATTCTCTTTTTTTGCTCGTGTTAGAACGTAAGCATTGGGGTTATCACTTATAACTAGTGAGACGTCAATATTGGGATTATGCCTGAAGTAATTAATAAAATTTTGAACATTTGTCCCTCTTCCCGATGCCAGCAAACATATTCTAAACTGTTTATTTTGAAGTAACATAAATTAATAAGAATTAATTTGCACAAAAATGATAAAAAAACTTTAGAATAACGACAATAATTCAAAATTTTTCTTAAATAATTCAATAAAGAAAAAAACAACTAATATTTTAGTTGTATGTAAAAGGCACAATTACAAAGCATTAGGCTATTATTGCTAAAAATGCTAATAAAAAAGTTGTTTAAGAAAAGATTAATATTTTATCTTTGCAGACTGTAAAACAAAAAAAGGAGATAACTATGTCTGACATTACAACAAGAGTTAAAGCTATCATTGTTGATAAGCTTGGAGTAGATGAAAAAGAAGTAACCCCGGAAGCTAGCTTCACCAATGATTTGGGGGCAGATTCACTGGATACAGTGGAACTAATTATGGAATTTGAAAAGGAATTCAACATTGCAATTCCTGATGACCAAGCAGAAAAAATCAACACTGTAGGTGATGCTATTGCTTACATTGAGAACAACAATAAGTAAAACCTAAGTAGCTTTACATGAAATTAAGAAGAGTAGTCGTAACAGGATTAGGCGCTCTTACACCCATTGGCAAGTCCGTTCCTGAATACTGGGACGGTTTGCTAAATGGTGTTAGTGGTGCAGGTCCGATTACAAGATTCGATGCATCAAAATTCAAAACCCGTATAGCTTGTGAAATTAAAGACTATAAGTGGGAAGATTATTTTGATCGCAAGGAAGTTAGAAAGTATGATCGTTTTACCCAATTTGCAATGATTGTTGCAGACCAGGTAATGGCAGATTCCAAGCTTGATGTTAACAAACTTGATCTTGACCGTGCCGGTGTTATTTGGGGCAGTGGCATTGGAGGCCTTGAAACCTTAATGCAAGAAGTAACTGACTTTATTAAAGGAGATGGAACACCTCGTTTTAATCCTTTCTTTATACCTAAGATGATCGCCGATATTCCTGCAGGCCATATTTCTATTAAATATGGTTTCAGAGGGCCGAATTTTACAACCACTTCAGCATGTGCTTCAGCAGCAAACGCTTTGATAGATGCTTATAATTTTATCAGGCTTGATAAAGCTGATGTATTTATTACAGGAGGTTCAGAAGCTGCAGTTGTAGAACCCGGAATTGGCGGTTTTAGTTCCATGAAAGCAATTTCTGAAAGAAATGATGACCCAAAAATTGCATCCAGGCCTTTTGATAAAGACCGTGATGGCTTCGTTCTTGGCGAAGGTGCAGGGGCTCTGGTTTTTGAAGAATTGGAACATGCAAAAAAACGTGGCGCAAAAATTTATTGCGAGGTTGCAGGCGGAGGATTGTCTGCTGATGCCAGCCATATGACAGCCCCTCACCCTGAAGGGCTTGGCGCAATGAACGTTATGAGAAATGCACTTGATGATGGCGGACTAAAGCCGGAGGATGTTGATCATATTAATACGCATGGTACCTCAACTCCTGTGGGAGATGTTGCTGAACCAAAAGCGATTGTTAACCTTTTTGGTGAACATGCATATAAAATTGGCATTAACTCTACTAAGTCTATGACCGGGCACCTCCTGGGAGCTGCCGGTGTTGTGGAAGCGATTGCTGCTATTCTTTCTACAGTTAATGATATTATTCCTCCAACTATTAACCTGGATAATCTTGATCCGGAAATTGACAATAAGTTGGACTTTACACCTCATAAAGCTGTGAAAAGAAAAGTTGATGTTGCCTTAAGCAATACATTTGGTTTTGGTGGACATAATGCTTGTTTAGCTTTTAAAAAGTATGTTGAGTAGATTTGACTTTTTATAGTTGATTTTGAATTCATTCAATCCCTTTAAAAAAAAATTAACAGCCTCTGAAAAGATGATTTCAGAGGCTGTTAAAAATATTTTTTGCTATAAGCCCGGCAATATAGCCCTGTATAAACTTGCTTTTCGACATAAATCAGCCGCTGTATCTGTAACTAATGGCATGAAACACTGCAACGAAAGGCTTGAATATCTTGGAGATGCTGTTCTGGGCTCAATTATTGCCGAATACCTGTTTAAAAAATTCCCATACAAAGATGAAGGCTTTCTTACTGAAATGAGATCAAGAATAGTTAGCCGAAATAACCTTAACTTTTTGTCGAAGAAATTAGGCCTTGATAAACTCGTTATGTCTAGCCTTGATAATATTTCTCCAAGTTGTTCAATTACCGGTGATGCTTTTGAAGCTTTCATTGGTGCCGTGTATCTTGATAAAGGCTATGTTTTTACTCAGAATATTATAATTAATAGAATTTTGAACCTGCACATTGATATTGATGAGCTTGTTAATACAGAAGTAAATTTTAAAAGCAGGATAATTGAATATGCTCAGAAAGAAAAAAAACAAGCCGAATTCATTCTGGCAAATGAAATTGAAAATGGTAAGCGCCTTAAGCTGTATGAAGTTAAGCTTTTAATAGATGGCGAGCTTGTCGCAGAAGGTAAAGACTATTCAATAAAAAAGGCAGAACAAAATGCTGCCGCCCGGGCCTGGGAAAAGATTATCGCATAACTAAATCATAGTTTTTTTAAGTTTGTTATTTATATTCATTATTGTCCGGTAAATCGAAAATAACGAGCTAGTTTTAAAACGAGATTCCTCACTCCACTTCGTTACGTTCGGAATGACAAGCACTTATGTTGGAAGAGGATGGGGTTGGTGGCGGCTTTGCCGCCACCAACCCCATCCTCTTCCAACATAAGTGCTTGTCATTCCGAACGTAACGAAGTGGAGTGAGGAATCTCGT
>JAWOBS010000075.1:0-7290 GCA_046484145.1 Bacteroidales bacterium | reverse complement strand
GCCATTAGCTCTTTATTAATTACCTGCAGTTCAGTGTTTGCATTACTCAACTCCGTTTTCTTTCTTTCGAGTGTCTTTTTTGAATTTACAATTACCCGGTATCTGTTATATAATAGTATCAATAGGCCAATTGATAAAAACAATAATGCAAGTAAAAAGTATTTTATTAACCTGGAATGTTCATCACTAAGAATTTCTAAAGCGTGCTCTTTCTCACTTATTTCTATAGACTTTCTTTCATATTCTTTATGTACAATAATTTTAATCCGATGCAAAATATGATTCATTTTAGACTTGTATAAACTATCAAAACTAGTATCGCGCTTTTTAAGGCCAACATTAAAGTAATGATTTGTCACAATTGACAAAGAATCACAATAGTTATTCAAAAGCTCCTCTCCATCTAAAACGGTATCAGTATCATTTTCAGCTCCGGAGTCTTCCAATAAATCAGTCTCATCAAAGCTATAAGCATAATTAAACATTAAAAAAATTGTTATAACAAATAATACTATTCTTCTCATCAATATTCCTTTTTTAAAGTTTAATCTTTCAATTATAATTGTTTTGATTAAACAAAATTATAAAATTATACCACAAAATAACTGTTTTTGGCTATATATTTAATTGACTTATACCAGTGTTTAAAATAAAACATTCCATAATATCTTATTTTTAACTTCTAAAGTATATTAACAGAACATCTTAGCAATTAGATTTCCATAAAAAAAACTTATCAACAATTTAACATATATTTGCAAAACACCAGTGGTTTTTATATATTTGAGTACTTATTTTCTTAATTGAAAAAGTATGAGAATAATTAAAAAACTTGTTTCATTTTTTATACCGCCGGAGAACTGGAGAACAGCAGTTTCAATAGTTTTAGGAATATTAACCGGGATTCTGTTTTTAGTTATTCATATTTCAAATGCTGCTTCCTATTTATCAGATGACCCAAAAACCTGTATAAACTGCCATGTAATGTATCCTCATTACGCATCATGGTCAAAAAGCAGCCACCAGACTTCAGCTACATGTGTTGATTGTCATGTTCCTCAGAATAATTTTATCAGGAAATATGCATTTAAAGCAAAAGATGGTTTCATGCACTCAACATACTTCACCTTCAGGTGGGAGCCACAAGTATTAAAAATAAAAAGTGCAGGCACCAAGGTAGTACAAGAGAATTGCATTCGCTGCCATTTAGAACAGGTTGACCTTGTTCAAATTGTTGAGGTTACTAAAGATATGGCCGACAGGGGCGATGGCAAATTATGCTGGGAGTGTCACAGAGGCACACCTCACGGAAGAGTAAAAAGTCTGTCATCCTCTCCACATTCAGTCGTGGAAAGATTACCATCTGTATTGCCGGACTGGCTACTTATTGTAGATTCCGATGATAATGAAAATTAAAAAAAACAGTAACAATAGTGATAAAACATAAAAATAACGACAAATGAAAACTATCAGAGAACTCACTAAAGAAAAGCCTTGGTTAAACTGGGTTTTATTTATACTTACAGTAATTATAGTATTCATAATCGGGCTGTTTGCTTCATCTATTGTTGAAAGGCGTAGTGAAGCGCAGTTGTACTTTCAGATGGTTCAGCCTATCGCTGAATGGGAGCCTGACAATGCCGTCTGGGGCGAGAACTTTCCGAGACAATACCAGGCATATTTGCAAACACTGGATACAAATTTTGCAAGTAAACATGGTGGTTCAAAAATGATAGACTACCTGGAGAAATATCCAGAGATGGTTGTAATGTGGGCAGGATATGCTTTCTCACGGGATTATAACCAAGGGCGAGGCCACTATTATGCAATAACTGATATTCACAATACACTTCGGACTGATGTTCCTCAACCCGGTACATGCTGGACATGCAAGAGCACGGATGTTCCAAGGCTGATGAACGAGATTGGGGCAGAAAAGTTTTATAGTTCTACCTGGGCTGAACTGGGCCCCGAGATCAATCATCCAATAGGCTGCCAGGACTGTCATGACCCTGAAACAATGAATTTAAGAATTACAAGGCCCGCTTTAGTTGAAGCATTTCAGCGCAGGGGCGAAGATATTGCCAATGCAAGCCTACAAGAAATGAGATCACTGGTATGTGCTCAATGTCATGTAGAGTATTATTTTAAAGGCGAAGGAAAATATCTTACTTTTCCATGGGACGATGGTTTGATTGCAGATTCTATGGAGTATTATTATGATAAAGTTGAACACGTTGACTGGACTCATGCACTCAGTAAAACCCCAATGCTAAAAGCCCAACACCCTGATTATGAGCTTTATAAAACAGGAATACATGCAAGAAGAGGTGTAAGTTGCGCTGATTGCCATATGCCATATAAACGTGAGGGTGGAGTAAAATTTACCGATCATCATATTTCGAGCCCTCTTGACAACATTGCAAATAGTTGCCAGGTGTGCCACAGAGAGGGGGAAGAAGAGCTTAGGCAAACTGTTTATGATATACAGTCAAAAATATCTGAAATGAGAAGAATTTGCGAAACCAACCTTGCAAAAACCCATATTGAAGCAAAAAATGCATGGGATAATGGCGCGACAGAAGAAGAAATGAATTCCATCCTGACGCTGATAAGACACGCCCAGTGGCGATGGGATTGGGTTGCGGCTTCTAATAGCATGGGAGTACACTCCCCGGCTGAAGCATTAAGAGTTCTTGGCACATCAATACAAAAATCGCAGGAAGCCCGCGTTGAGATTGCTTCTCTTTTTGGTAAAAAAGGCTGGGAATACCCTGTAGAATTACCGGATATATCAACCAAAGAAAAGGCTCAAGAGTATATTGGCCTTGACATGAAGGAAATCAGGCAGAGTAAGGAAGAATTTAAAAAGAATGTTTTACCTGAATGGTTGTCGCAAAATAGTTATTAATTACTTTAAATTACTTCTGCGACCACGAATGTACTTCCACCCACAAAAACCAGATCATTGGGGCCTGCAATTGATTTTGCTTTATCCAGGGCGCTTTGTACAGTGCTATAAGAATTGCCACTAAGTGATTGCTTTTTTGCAGCCTTTTCCAGCACACTTAGATCCAGCCCTCGTGGTACATCCGGCTTACAAAAGTAATATACCGCATCTTTTGGCAAAAAAGCTAAAGTACCTTCAACATCTTTATCATCAACCATACCCAAAACAAAATGCAGTTTATCAAAATTCATTGTTTTTAGTTGAGCCATAGTCTTTGACAATCCATCAATATTATGTCCTGTGTCAAAAATAATGCGGGGTTTATTGCCTTTTAGTTGCCAGCGGCCTTCAAAACCGGAATTTTTACTCACTCGCTTAAATCCTTGCCCGATATCATTATCACTAATATTAAACCCGGCATTATGGTTAATTACATCAATAGCCTGAAGTGCAGTAATTATATTTTCTGATTGATAAGACCCCCACTGATCAGACAGTATCCTTTTTTCTTTACCTTGATTATCAAGAATAAGCTCAAGCCAAAAACGATTATGTTTAAAATGTGTTTTTTCTTTTATAATGGAGTAATTATCTTCTGCATAAAACAATTCACTGTTTTTTTCATTTGCTTTAGTTTCAAAAACTTTTTTAGTTTCGCGCTGCTTTCTGCCAATTATAACCGGAATATTATTTTTAATGATACCGGCCTTTTCGGCGGCAATTTTCTCTATAGTATTTCCTAAAAACCTGGTATGGTCCATTCCAATATTAGTGATTATTGATAGTTCCGGGCTTATAATGTTAGTAGAATCCAACCTACCTCCCATTCCGGTTTCAATAACAGCAATATCGAGATTTTGTTGGGCAAAATAATCAAAAGTCATAGCAATAAACATCTCAAAAAAAGATGGCTTCATTTCAGCAAGAAAGCTTTTATGCTTATTTACAAACTCAGTAACAAAGGCTTTGGGAACCATTTTACCATTAACGCGGATTCTCTCTCTAAAATCTCTTAAATGCGGAGAAGTGCACAAACCGGTTCTATATCCGGCTTCTTGCAGGATTGATGCAAGCATATTGGCAACCGATCCCTTGCCATTAGTACCGGCTATATGAATGCTTTTAAAATTCTTTTCAGGGAAATTAAGATACCTGCTAAGTTCAAGGGTATTATCAAGATTTGCTTTATACGCAGCCTGCCCGACACGATGAAATACAGGCAATTGACTATACAGATAATCAATTGTTTGTTTATAATTCATATAATTATTGTGAGATAATTAAAACGGCAAAGCTAATTAATTCGGATGAAATTATATGTAATTGTTCCGGTTTGTTCTTCCGGAGCACTTTGTTTAAGATCAAACTTTGCTTTTTTAGCAGCTTGTTCAGCAAGTTCCCATAAAGTTCTGTCAGATGTTGTTGTGCCCCTGGCTCCGGCATTAGCCCTTGTAACCTGTCCGTTTCTATTAACAGTGATAGCTACAACTACTTTTCCCTGCGCTGCTGATGTATATTCAGGCACAGGAAGATAATTTGCTTTTCTTCCCGACAAGCTAAATTTAACACCTCCACCCTGTCCTTCACCCTGGAATGAATCACCGTCAACATGTCCGGTTTCACTGCCTTGCGAGCCATCTTGCCCTGTATCTCCGCGACTGTCTTCAGAACTTGTTTGATCATCACTACCGGGAAACAAAGCTCTTGGATCAACAACAGGCTCGGGGTCTTCCTCCTCTACCTCCTCTTCTTCAGGCTGAGGTTGAGGTTCAGGATCGGTTTGTGTAGAAGTATCCAGATCGGGTTTTTCATCTGTCTCACTTTCTGCATCAGGAATAGCAACGCTTTCCTCAACAGACTGTGTTGCAACCTCTTCAACAGCAGAAGGAGTCTCCGGCTGTGAGGTTGTTGGAGTTGGCGGTGGTGCAGTTCTAGGCATCTCATCACCAAAACCCTGTTCAGAATAACCCAAAGCAACAAAAACACCCTCTTCTTCAGGAAGAGGCAAAGGAGTTCTAAGGCTGAAAAATACCAGGCAAAATAATAGCAGTAAATGAAACAATACTGTTCCAATTATCGCTTTTCTTTTATCCTTTCTTTTATATAAAACCTCTTTTTCCATAATCTAATCACCCGGCTGGGTAGCCAATATCACTTTGTGTTTTGTTTTATTTTGAGCATTTATATTATTAACAATATCTATAACGCTAACGATATGCTGCACAGGCACAGTCTTGTCACTTCTAAGCACAACAGAGCCTTCGGTTTCAGTACCAAGGCTTCTCAAGAGCCCATCATGCAATGTGTTTAAGTTAACAGGAATATCCTCAAGAAATATTTGTGTAGACTCGTCAATATATATAGTCACAGTTTGCTTTGCCATTGTCCGGCTTTCACTGGAAGGCAACAACAATTTAATGGCATTTGGCGCAACTAGTGTTGATGTTAACATAAAGAATATTAACAATAAAAACACCAGGTCTGACATTGAAGCCATGTTAAACTGTGCATCTCTTTTATTTCTGGGTTTAATAGCCATAATTTTCTAAAATATTAAGCCGGTTCATGAAGTAAATCCATAAATTCAGTAGCTCTCGCCTCCATTATATAAATAACTTTTTCAATACGAGCTACCAGTATATTATAACAAATAAAAGCAATGATACCAACAGTAAGTCCGGCAATAGTTGTAATCATAGCTTCATAAATACCTCCTGCAAGCAAAGAAATATCAATGTTATTTCCGGCCATAGCCATATTATAAAAAGCCCTGACCATGCCAATTACAGTTCCAAGGAAGCCAATCATTGGTCCAACTCCTGCAACTGTAGACAGGAAAGCTATGTTTTTCTCAAGCTTTGCTACTTCAAGCTTACCGACATTTTCGATTGCTGCATTAATATCATTTAAGGGTCTGCCTATTCTCACGACGCCTTTAGCGATCATTTTGGCAATAGGAGAAACATTGTTTTTGCATAATGCTTTAGCACTATCTATCCTGCCTTCATAAATAAAATCGCGGATATTATTCATAAAGGTAGTTTCATCATTAGATGCTCTGCGAATAGCAAAATACCTTTCAATAAATATATAAACCGCAACAATAAGTAAAATTGCCAGGGGAATCATCACTATACCACCTTTAAAAACCAGGTTTATCAATGACAAAGTATCATGCGTCGGCATTGTTTCTGCCGTATCTGCAAGCTGTTCCTGGCCGGAAAGCTGAACTTGAAGTAAAAATGAACTGATCATAGAGTTAATGTATTAAAATTTACATATTAATAACTAAAATTCACTTGTTTTATTACTTTAACAAAAATAATAATAGTTTCAATTACATTAAAAATTTAACAGTGTTTATTATTATACGTAAGAATTCTTAAAAAGATAATGATTTAACAAATTTCAGATAAAACCTAAAATTTGTTGCAAAAAAAAAGCTGTTTCTTTCGAAACAGCTTTAGGTTTTAAACTTCCCAATAATATATTCTATTAAAGGAGTTTAACGTTTGCAGCATTCAACCCCTTTCGTCCTTCCTCTAATTCATAACTTACTTCATCTCCATCACTGACTTCGTCAACTAATCCAGAGACGTGTACGAAAAATTCTTTTTCAGTTTCATTGTCTTTAATAAAACCATATCCTTTGGTTTTGTTAAAGAATTTAACAGTTCCTTGTTTCATAAAATTGTAAAATAATAATTGATAATAAAAATTTAATTAACGGCACAAAGGTAATTAAAAAAAAATAACATTTACTTTTTTTTTGCTTTATTGTCATTAAGTATGATAAAAGCGAAGAAGTACCGGCTTAATTATACGATTTAAGCCTTTATTCCAAATAAGGTAATATCATCAACTTGTTCAAAAAATTCCAAATCAACAGGATTTTGCCATTCATCAAGAGCTTTTTCAATTATTTCCTTTTGTATTGACATAGGTTTATCAGCATTTTCAGAAATTAATTGCTTTAACCTCTTTGAAGAGAATTTTTTTCCTTCATTGCCTCCAAACTGATCAATTATTCCATCAGTAAACAGATACATTA
The DNA here is from genome assembly GCA_046484145.1 of Bacteroidales bacterium. Lineage (GTDB taxonomy): Bacteria > Bacteroidota > Bacteroidia > Bacteroidales > UBA7960 > PWND01. The sequence continues at coordinate 289 of JAWOBS010000075.1, read as the reverse complement.
TGTCACCTTTATGCAAATAAACTTTTCTGTATTTAAAGTCTTTCATTTGCTTTCTAAGGGCTACAGAAGGGTTTTCGGGCTTGTATTCTTCAATTTTATCAGCTGAGATTCCTGTAATTCTTGTACCACTATCATTGTTTCTAAATATCCACAGGGGAGTTCTACCTCCCGACCACAGGCACTCATCAGTTACAGTATTAATTACAACTAAGTTTACATACATGCCTTCCCTTTTCATGTCCTCATCCGGGCTCTGAATGATTGCCTCTATAACCGCTTTACGCAATTC
>JAWOBS010000173.1:0-8840 GCA_046484145.1 Bacteroidales bacterium | reverse complement strand
CTCAGCGCTTGGTGCACCAATAGGAGTCGCTCTTGTTGGTCTTGTTTTGTTTGTGATTCTTACCTTGATTTTTGGTCGATTGTTCTGCGGATATCTTTGTCCGATAGGGGCCGTACAGGAATTACTTTATTTACTTCCAACTCCTAAAAAAAGGATTACTTTAAAAAAAGACTTTATAATATTTAGAATTTTATTTTTCATTGGATTAAGTGTTGCTGCATTGTTTTTTTCAGTGAATATTCTCTCCTATTTTGGAATTACAGCATTTTTCAACCTTAATTTTAGATCATTATTTGTTTTTGTATTCATTGGTATGTTGATGGCAATAATATTGCTTTTCTTTGCGCTATTGATGCTACTACCGGGCTACCAACTTCATGGAATCCTGCATTGCCTTCTCCCGTTAATATACTCCAGGTTAATTCCGGAAATGTTTTTATAGGAGGTAGTTTTGTTAGTATTGAAGGGCAAAACAGGGATAGAGTCGGGGAAGTAGATTTGACAACCGGCCAGCCTACGGCATGGAATCCGGGTGCCGATATGTATGTTAACAGTCTTTTTCATGATAATAACACAGTCTTTATCGGTGGTGTCTTTACACAGGTTGGAGGACAAGACAGACAAAGCATTGCTGCTATTGATGCTGCCTCAGGAGCAGTAAAAGCATGGAATCCGGGAACTAGTTCAAGAGTTTTTTACTTGAAAGTTTTAAATGATGACTTATTTGTTGGAGGTGATTTTTCATCAATTGGAGGTGTTGCCAGAAGAGGGCTGGCCGTTGTTGACAAAAACACAGCTGTTGTTTCATCATGGGATCCAAAAATTGGAGGTTCGGTTGTATCTGTTTATGCTGTTGACTTTTATGATGACAGAATTTTGGTAGGTGGGCTATTCAGCTCCGTTGACTCAGAGAAGAGGCAGAATTTGGCAGTATATTCACTCTTTTATTCAATACAATATTTAGCCGGTGAAAATGGAACGCTATCCGGTGAAACAGTGCAATATGTTAAACCCGGGCAAAATGGCTCTGAAATCACAGCTATACCTGATGTCGGCTATCATTTTGTTAGGTGGAGTGATGACGTTACAAATAATCCAAGAACTGATTTGAATGTTAATACTGATATTGAAGTTACAGCAATTTTTGAGAGAACACCCCCGGTAGCTGATTTTGAAGCTGACATAACTTATACTGAAGTACCAGGAGTTATATCTTTCACTGACCAAAGCTTAAACATTCCTGAATCATGGGAGTGGGACTTTGGTGATGGTAATACTTCAACTGAACAAAACCCAACTCATGAATATACCGTGCAGGGTATATATACTGTTTCACTGACAGTTACTAATAGTGCCGGAAGTGATAATCTTATCAAATCTGATTATATTATTGCAGAACAATGTAGTAATGGACTAATTGGACAAACTGACTGGAGCGGCGGCCCCGGCCAGGCTGATGTTATTAATGATTCTACAATGTTCGACACATCTGTAAACATTGATTTTTCATCTGTTCAAGGCCAATTATCCGGCAGCTTCTCCTCTTCTGAGAGCGACATGGCTACCTTTTTCTATAATGGAAAATTATATAATGCCAGGTCTTATGGCTTAATGACCATGGATACTGTTACAAATCAATGGAACTATGAAGTGAAAATTACAGGTTTGAATAATGCAGCAAAAGTTACTATTATGAATGATACTTTGTATGTACTTACAGGCTGGAGTATTTATTATACTGATGGTTCTTCAGATGATTTTGGTATGGGAAACAATGGATGGAGGTTACATTCTGTTTTACCGTCAACAAATTTGCAAGGAGCATATTCTTTGGGTAGTTTCCAGGGACAACTTTATGTTGGAGTCAGAAATAATTCAAGCCAGGGATATGTTTATAGGTATAATGGCAATAATTGGAGTCTCGTGGGAGGACAAGTGTCCGTTGTTCCCACTAAATTTTTTGAGTATAATAATGAGCTGTATGTTGGAACACACTGGTCTGCCGCAATTTATAAAAAAACAACCGCAGATACCTGGAGCTATCAATACGCACCTTCTTCAATGATGTATGTTTCTGATTTTGTAGAATTTCAAGGAAGTCTATATGCTGCAGTATTTAAAAATACTTATTACAATGGTGTAATTGTAAGGTTTAACGGATCAACATGGTCAACTGTTTTTTCCGGGCCGGGTTGCTATTCATTAGCTGTGGCCGACAATGTGATGTATGTTAGCACACAGAATTCTACAGGGGGAGCAGGACAAATTTTGCAAACAACTAATGGCTCATCATATACTACTGCTTATGTTCTCACTCCTGATGAGGCCAGGGCTGTATTAGCATCTGATGGAAAGAAACTATATCATGGAACTGTCAATAAATCAGGCACCTTTTCTTCTAATTTTTATATTGATAAACAAATTGCTTTCAATTATTTAAATGCCTCACTCAAGTCCTCATATTTTCCTATTCAGTCTCCTGCTTTCCTGACAGCAAATTATGATGCTGACCTGCCGCAAGGGACGGGATTTGCGGTGCTATTGCAAGGCAAAGAGGATGGCTCAGACTGGAATGTTAACAGGTTTTATAAACCATTACTAAATGGCTCTTCAATGATGTTTCATGATGATTTATATCGCTATGAAATTGTATTGTGGACTACAGAGCCTGCACTTAGCCCGGTTATTAATGATATTACATTAACCCAAACAGGAGAAGTGCTGACTACAGGTATTTCTTCAATTGATTATCATAGTGCCGAGTCAGGAGGAAGCGTTGATATATATTGCACACATGCCATAAATTCAAAGGGTATTGTCTGGAGTACCTCACAGGAACCTACTGTTGAGAATAATATGGGGATGACAAATGAGGGCAGTAACTTTGATGAATTTACTTCTTTTATGTCCGGCTTAAACCATAATACCGACTATTTTGTTAGAGCATACGCTTCAACTGATTATGTGACAATTTACGGTCAGCAACATAGTTTTAAAACCCTTACTCATGCTCCTGTGGTTGATTTTGAGGCTGATATAATAAGCGGCCCGGCTCCGCTGGATGTGTGTTTCACCGATCTTAGCACTTATGACCCGGAAACATGGGAGTGGGATTTTGGCGACTCTTCTGTTTCTTCACTGCAGAACCCCTGTCACACATATGTGGGAATAGGAACATATACTGTGTCTCTTATTGTTGAAAACACAGGAGGAAATGACACATTAATAAAAACAAATTACATTAATGTAGTTAAACCTGATGTAATAAACGGTGATGTTAATAATGATGGATTGTTAAATGTTCTTGATGTTGTGTGGTTTGTTGATTATCTTAATGAATTTGTGCATGAGGATTTTAATATTTACGCAGCAGATGTAAATGATGACCTTACAATAGATGTTTCAGATTTTACATTATTGTTAGATCATATTTATAACGGAGATTAATTTTTGTGATATTTTAAAAGAATAAATGTGTTTCTTACAATTATGTAACATTTTTATCTGATAGTTTTTGATTAAATTTGCAGCCAAATTTCAAAATAAAAAACTAAAAGATGAATAATAGTTTTAAAACATACCTTCAACAAAAAATTTCAGATATTAAATCTGCCGGATTATACAAACAAGAATCTGTAATAAGCAGCCCGCAAGCAGCCGAAATTACATTCAAAGACGGAAGAAAGGTGATAAACTTTTGTGCCAATAATTACCTTGGCTTATCAAATCATCCTCTTGTAAAAGAAGGTGCAAAAAAGGCACTAAATTCTCATGGCTTTGGTTTGTCGTCTGTGCGTTTTATTTGTGGAACCCAGGATTTGCATAAGGAGCTGGAAAGCCGGATAGCAAAATTCTTCGGAATGGAAGATACAATATTATATGCAGCTTGCTTTGATGCAAACGGAGGTGTTTTTGCTCCTTTGTTTGATGAGGAAGATGCTATAATTTCTGATGCACTTAACCATGCTTCAATTATTGATGGAGTGAGATTGTGTAAGGCAAAGCGTTATCGTTATGACCATGCTGATATGGGCGACCTTGAAAAGCAGCTTAAAGCAGCACAGGCTCAACGCTATAGAATTATTGTTACTGATGGTGTATTTTCTATGGATGGAGATATTGCTAAAATGGATAAAATTGTTGAGCTTGCGCAAAAGTATGATGCATTAGTTATGTCCGATGAGTGTCATTCCGCCGGGTTTATAGGTAAAACCGGAAGAGGTGTCCCGGAGCATCATGGTGTTGACGGGAAAGTAGATATTATTACAGGTACTTTAGGTAAAGCACTTGGAGGGGGCTTGGGTGGTTTTACAACCGGACCTAAAGAAATCATAGACATGTTAAGGCAGCATTCAAGGCCTTACTTATTTTCAAACTCCCTTAGCCCTGCTATTGTTGGAGCCTCATTAGCTGTTTTTGACCTGATTGAAAATGACACCAGCCTTAGAGATAAACTGATGGATAATGCTGAATATTTTAAAAAGCAAATTGCTGATGCCGGTTTTGATTTAAAACCAACGGATTCAGCAATCATTGCCTTGATGTTGTACGATGCTCCATTATCTCAAAAATTTGCAGCCAGAATGCTGGAAGAAGGTATTTTTGTAATAGGATTTAACTATCCTGTTGTCCCCAAAGGACAAGCCAGAATCAGGATTCAGCTATCTGCTGCACACGAGAAACAGCACCTTGATAAAGCTATAAATGCTTTTATTAAGGTTGGGAAAGAACTGAAAGTTATTTAAAATCAAGAAACTATTGTTCTTGGTATATTGCCGGGTAAGCGAGCTAAGAGTTGGTAGTTTAGCTGATCACTCATTTCACAGAAGGATGAAATACTGATGCTTAGACGGCCTTGCTTTCCTATAATTACAACCTCATCTCCTTTTTCAACATTCTTAACATCTGTTACATTAACACTCATGGTGTTCATGGTTACTGTTCCTACAACAGGTACTCTTTTTCCCCCAATAAGCACTCGGCCGGTATTACTTAAAGACCGGCTAAAGCCGTTTGCATATCCTACAGGTATTATTGCAATTTTGAGTCTCTTATTAGCCATATATGATGTACCATAACCTACAAAATCACCGGGTTCAACATGTTTAATTGTCATTACTTCAGATTTCCAGCTTATTAACCTTTTTAATGAAGACTCATTTACTTTGTTTTTTTTGAATTGATGGATATATGTCTCCTGGCTTGGCCAAAAACCATATTGTATAATTCCTACTCTAACCATATCCATAATGGTTTGCGGATACACAAGTGTTGCTGCAGATCCTGCAGTGTGCCTGTATTTAGGCTTTAAATCATGTCTCGTGAAATAGCGGTAAAACTTCCTGTATTCTTCTATTTGTGTTGTTACCCTTAAGTAATTGCTGATACTCTCTGCACCCGCATAATGCGTGCATAAGCCCTCAAAAGAAATATGCTCCATGTTGTTTTTTATAAGAGCAACAATCTCCGGAAGATCACTATATTCGAATCCTGTTCTGCGAAAACCGGTTTCGGCTTCAATATGAATTTTTGCAGGCTTTTTTATTATCCTGGCCAGCTCAATTGCTTTCTTAAGCCGTTCAATATCAAAAACATAAAACTCAATGCCCTGTTCTATTGCCCATGCAATTTGATCATCACTTAAATAGCCCATTATCATAATATCAGACTTTGGATTAGCAACTTTGAATACATCAAGTGCTTCAGTCGCAGAAAATACCGCAAAGTGATTTATTTTTGCTTTCTCTGCTATTGGAACAATATTCTCTACACCATGTCCATAAGCATTTCCTTTAATAACAATAGAAAGCCTTACATCATCGCCAACTATTTTTCTTATATATTTAATATTATGTTTATAGGCTGATTTGCTGATTTCTATATAAGAAGTGTGTTGCATGATAAATTTTTTATTTGTTTATTTTTCTTATTATTTTTTCAAAAGTTAGTAATGCCGGTTCAATTATTTCATCCGGAAAATCATAATCTTCATTATGTAGCTGAGGATGATTAACTCCGGATCCTATCCCGAAAAGCACTCCCTTGCCTTGTTGTGTGAAATGCCCAAAATCTTCACTCCACCTGAAAGGAGCTGCTAATGTCTTTGTTGTGATATTTAATTCCGACGCTGATTTCATAACAAAATTAGTGCATTCAGAATCATTAACTGTTGCCGGAAATTCTTCAACATATGAAATATCATACTTTATTTCATGTTCTTTGCATATTTTCTTAATAAGATCTTCTGCTTCTTTTTTTAAAACTACCATATCATCATTAAGATATGTTCTTAGAGTTGCCATTACAACTGCATTTCCGGGAGTAGTTCCAAAAGCTCTTTCTCCCAATTTTGTGTGAATTACCGTTAATAGTGTAAAGTCCTTAAACTTGCTTTTGTCAGATACAAGCTTGTTTAATCCCAGAACCAAATGTGCCATTGTAATGTCAGGATTGTTGCCATCTTCGGGATGTGCAGCATGAGAAGACAAACCCTTTAGCTTTACTATAATCCCTGTTGATGCTGAAGCAAAACTACCCTCTTTTGTATATATTGTCCCTTTATCAAATCCCGGAAGATTATGCAATGCAAAGGAATAGTCAGGCTTTATTTTGCTGAATTTTTTATCATTGATAACCAGGGCAGCACCTTCGCCTGTTTCTTCTGAAGGCTGGAATAACAAAACAACTCTTCCCTTTGCGGGTTTTTCTTCTTTTAGTAAATAGGCTAATCCTGTTAAAATAGCCGAATGGCCGTCATGGCCGCAAAGATGAGCTACTCCTTCCTTTTCTGATTTATAATCAAAGTTGTTTGATTCCTGTATAGGTAAAGCATCCATGTCTGCTCTAATTAGAACTGTTGGCCCTGAATGCTTAGAATCATAAATGCCTGCAATTCCATGTCCTCCTATACCTGTTATTATTTCATCTGCACCTGCTAATGATAAGTGCTCATGAAGTGTTTTTGCTGTTAGTTTCTCACGGCCGGACAATTCCGGGTGTTTATGTAAGTGCTTTCTTAATTCAATTAATTTTCTTAATAAATTTTTGTTAAGGCTCATATTTTATTTTAAAAAATCAATGCGTAATTATCAGATATTAATTATTAATAAACAGTATCTGTTGTAGCTTTCAAAAGTAAGTAAAAAATTTGTAACGAGCATGTGATTAACACATTGGATGTGTTTAAGGGTGCACTTTGCAGGCACGGGGAAATAGTAAGATAGATGTAATTATAGTTGTTTTTTATAATGTAAAAAGCCTGTGGTGAAGTGAGCTTTGGGTTTTGTGAATTTTATTGAATAATAAAAGCCATTACATACAAGCATATATCTATATTTGCTGTTAAAAAACTTTTTATTTAGAAATTTGTTGTTTTCTTATCCTGTCATTGTTCAATTCTTTTTAAATGAAAAAAAACATGCAATTCTTAGTTTTCTTTTTAATTGTTTTAGTTATTTATTTTTTCGCAAATTATTATGTGTTTTACAGAGGCCTTCAGGCTCTGTCTAATCAAAACAACATAATAATTGCATTGTATAAGTGGATTTTTTGGATTATTGCATCAACTTATATTATTGGAAGGTTTGCCGAAAGAATTCAAATTAGCTTTTTTAGTGATGTTTTGGTATGGATAGGTTCGTTTTGGCTTGGAGCGTTACTGTACTTGTTTTTATTTGTGTTGCTGTTAGATGTTTTTCGGCTTATTAACCACTTTTTCCCTTTTCTTCCCGATTTTCTTTTTTATTCAAGAACTAAAATAATAGGTTTTATTTTTGTTGTTACAGCTGTTTTTGGATTGCTACTTGGAGGGTTTATTAATGCACGTAATCCGAAAGTCAGATTTGAGGAAATTCATATTGATAAATATGCTAATGGCTTAAAAAGCTTAAATGTAGTTCTGTTGTCGGATATTCACCTGGGTACTATTATAGGAAACCGACATCTTGGGAAAGTAGTTCAAGAGGTTAATTCTTTGGAGCCTGATATAATATTTCTGGCCGGTGATGCTTTAGATGAGGATATTGAACCGGTTATAAGACAAAATCTTACTGAAAACCTGTTAATGCTGAAATCTGAATTGGGAACCTACGCTGTAATGGGTAATCACGAGCATATTGGAGGTGCAGAAAAGGCCTATGAGTATTTGTCATCACACGGAATCATAATAATTAGAGACAGCATTGTTAAAATAAAAAATAGTTTTTACATAATTGGAAGAGAAGATTATAGTTCTTCAAACTTTGAAGGAAAAAAGAGAAAATCGCTGGACGAGCTGTTTATAGGAATTCAAGACACAGAGCTTCCGTTGTTGCTTATGGACCATCAGCCTGTAGAATTGCAAAATGCTGCTGATATAGGCGTGGATCTTCAGTTGTCAGGACATACACACAAAGGCCAGCTTTGGCCCTTAAATTATATTATTGATGCAGTTTACAAAATTGGTTATGGATATGATATGATTGATAATATGCATGTTTATGTCTCTTCAGGAATAGGCACATGGGGGCCTCCTATCAGGATTGGCAGCAGGCCGGAAATTGTGAATATAAGAATTACTTTTTCTGATAAAAAATAGAATTCATTTCTCTAATTATTGAAAAGAATATAGTTTTTTAAAAATAAGTACATTTTTTACACACAGCTATGGTGTTGGTTTTCAGCTGCATTTGATTTTCTCAACAAAATACCACAAATTATTTCAAAAAACACTTGCGAGATAAAAAAAAGTATTTACCTTTGCACTCCCTAAATGAGGGAAACGATCTTTGAATAAATGAAATAACCAGAAAGCAAGCGAGAGACCCGTTAATTTACGAAAAGAGATTAACAGGAATAACAAA
>JAWOBS010000270.1:0-25951 GCA_046484145.1 Bacteroidales bacterium | reverse complement strand
AATCCAATAAGAGATTCTCTTATTTCCCCAATCGAAGCTATTCCGGCATTAATAACAGAAAGATCAAGTAAAATACCTTTAATATTTTCATCTTCCTTTGCCTTGTTAATGTTCTTAATGATTTTATTTAACCCCATAGCAGGTTGAGGCTTCCCTGTCATAAAATCAAAAGATTCAAAAGGATTATCACTGGAACGATCAACTATTTCGCTTTCAAACTTTAAATGTAATACTGAATTTTCAGATAAAGCAAATTCCTTTGGCGAAGTAAATGAAGAGATTGTTCCAATTATTCCGAAAATGATAAAGAAAAAAATTAGATTTACTAAAAAGAACCCCAACATTGAGGCGAACATAAATTTAAAAAACTGTTTCATGGCTTTCGATTTTTTGGTTTTTGTAATATTTGGTTGTTTTAAAATACAATATTAACAAAAAATGTAGTAATAATGTTGAAAATTTATTTTAAGTTTTAATTATTTATTTAATAACAAATTTTGCTTTAACATTTTTTTTTCAGACTTTTGCTCAACTTAATACCGTTAATAATATATGAAAAATAAGGTTTTTATTTTGCTGGGAGGAAATGTAGGAGATGTTCAGGATACTTTCAAAAAATGTATTGATAAAATAAACCTTCAGGTTGGCCAATGTGTAAATATGTCTGAAGTATATATCAGCGAGCCATGGGGGTTTAAATCTGAAAATTTATTTTACAACCAGGCATTATTTGTTGAAACAACTTTGAATCCATCAGAATTGTTAAAGCATTTGTTATTTCTTGAAAAGTTATTTGGGAGAGAAAGAGATAAAGAAAAGAAAGGGTTTTCTTCCAGGAAACTGGATATAGATATATTGTTTTTTAATGATTTGATTTTAGACAGCGAAGACCTGAGCATACCTCATTCATTTTTACACAAAAGACGTTTTGCATTAAGGCCTATGCTGGATATTGCTCCTGTTTTGGTTCACCCGGTTTATAATAAAACTATTATGCAGCTTTTTACAGATTGCAAAGACAACTCCTATGTTAATAGTGTAAAAGATCATAATCCGGAAATTGCTATTCCTGTGAGATTATGATGCGATATAATTATATAGTGATAGAAGGAAACATTGGTGCAGGTAAAACTACCCTAAGCACTATGCTGTCTGAACGCTATAATGGCAAGCTTATCCTTGAACAATTTGAAGATAATGCTTTTCTTGCCAAATTTTATGAAGATCCTGATAAATATTCATTTCCCTTAGAGTTGTCTTTTCTGGCAGAACGATATCAGCAACTTAAAAAGGAGTTAACGCTTCAGAATTTATTCCATAACTTCACTGTGTCAGATTATTTTATTAATAAATCATTGATATTTGCCCGAAAAACATTAAATGATGATGAGTATCAATTGTTTTTGAAGCTTTTTACAATTATGAATGCCAATTTGCCCAGGCCTGATTTATTAGTGCATTTATATGTTGGCGTTGACAGATTGCAGCAAAACATAAAAAAAAGAGGGCGTTCATACGAACAAAAAATATCTGATGATTATCTCTTTAAAATACAGGATAGTTATTACGAATACCTAAAGCAGCAGCAAAATTTGAGGATACTTGTATTAGAATTGAATAACATTGATTTTGTTGAAAATGAAGAAGATTTTAATTTAATATTAAGTAAGATTAATCATGATTACCCAAAAGGAATGACAGTAATAAGTTTGTAAATAGTTTTCTATAGTATAAAAAAACCCGGTTTGCTTTGCAAACCGGGTTTTTTTGTTTTATTGTAGGTCAAATATTACTCCACAATATCTTGAAATTCAGCTTTGTCAGTAAAGTTGTAAAATTCAAGATCATTTTTAGCACGTTCTTTATACGTAGGATCTAATTCAATAGCTTTTTTAAGATTGTCATAAAGCATATTGTTAAGGTCTCTGCGTGCTCCAATAACTGCGCTTAAATAATGTGTTTTAGCATTTTTTGGTGCGCATTCTATGTTAGTTGTAGCTGCAGTTAAGTTTTCGTTTAGCATATGAGCTAAAGCAATGTTGTAAGTGCAGGTACGTCCAGAATATGAAGAAATAGCAGCTTCGTAATCGCCTTCAATTATCATAAGGTTACCAATGTTATAATTAGTGCGAACACCATGTCCTTGAGCTGCTTCGTAATAAGACTTAGCATTTTCATAATCTTCATTCCAGGCTGCAACAACACCTAAGTTATTAAGTACACATCCTTTATCAGGTTCAACTTGATTTGCTTTTTCAAGTATTTCTGCTGCTTTGTCAACTTCGCCTTTTTTCAGGTGAACATATCCAAGGTTGTTAAAACCACGATAGTTTTCAGGAAACAGCTCAGTTGCTGATTTATAAATTGCAGCTTTTGTGTCTAGATCATCAGTTAATGTAGCAGCATATAGAAGTTCTTTGCAATCTAATTGAGATGGGTCTGAAGTAGAAAGCTCAGCAATTTCTTCTTTTGTTTTCTTAGGTTCATAAACAGTAACAATTAGTTCAGCTTTACGAAGAGGCTCAAGAATTTTTTCGATTTCTTCATAAATGATTGTCATGTCTTTGATTTTTCTTTCTCTTTCTGCAGGAGCTAACTCAGAATTGATAACATTAGAGATAGCTTGTTTGTCCTGGATATCACTAGCATTTAAAAGCTTCATGAAACCGTCAAAATCTTCGCCTTTTGCTTCAGAAACAGTTTTAACACTAACTTCTTCGTAAGCTTTTTTAAGAAGGTCATTTATGTATTTTGATGCAGTTTCTGCCCTGTCTTCGGAAAGCTCTTCGTTATAAGCAACTTCACCTTCAGGAGAAGCCCATGCATTGATTTTTACTGATTTTAATTTCCATCCTTTTTCAATGAATTTCTCAAAGTTTTCAATAGCTTTTTTATTGTCTTCTTTTTGGTTAAGATCAAATTTCCAGTTAAGATTGTGTTTCATGTAAGCAAAATAGATGTTTGCTGATTCTGTAACTGTAGTTTCAAGCTCATAACCATGAGGAGCTAATGCAAGATCTTCATCTTTTTCCAATGTTAAAGGAGTAGTAACTGTACCAAAAGCTAAACCTTCACGTACAGGAAGTTCAGTTTTATCATCTTCTTTACCTTCTTTGTAAATTTTTCCTTTTACAACTAACTCCATGTTTTCCATGCCTTCTTCGAACTCAACTACTTCAGAAAAATTAAAGTTAGAAGGAGCTCCTTGGTTGATAAGCTGTCCTTCACCTTCTGTTTTTTCGCCACGAAGATAAATAGTGCTTAACTCTTTTTCTTTGCCGTCATACTTAAGAACAGGAGTTAATTCTATTTTCGCGCTGCGATGGAAGTACTTTTCGCTAACACGTCCGTCAAATTCAACCGCGATTTCCCCCCCATGTAATTCAAGTGGGTTCATCTTAGGAGTGTAGCGAATCATCTCATCATAATTGCGAACCATTTTGTTTAGTCCACAACCTGTTAGTACTGCTGCTGTAATTAACATTACAGCCATGATTTTTAAGTTAATGTTTTTCATAATTTTCTCTTATTTTGGTTAATCAGGTTTTGTTTAGTTTCTAATTTATTTTAATTAAAGTTTGAATTTACAAATATATATTAAAAATATCATACTACATGATAAACATACTAGTTTTATTGTAAAAAAAATATTTTACAAAACAATAATGTTTATATAATATTGTATCTTAAAGTTTTTGTATGCTAAAACAGGTGCAAAGTACTAAACTTTTTTGGCTTTGCAATATTTTTTTTTGTTTTTTTTGTGATTTGGAACTTCGATTATACTATATAATATTCATTTTCAATTTTTTCAAGCGTCAGGAAGACTAAGCTGCATAATAATGTCAGAAGTTTACATACTATTTTTAATATTTATTTTTGCAAATCAAAAAAATGTTATAAATTTGCACTCCCTTTTACGAAAAAGGAATCAGGCCCGTTCGTCTAGGGGTTAGGACGCCAGGTTTTCATCCTGGTAACAGGGGTTCGAATCCCCTACGGGCTACTTACTTTAATTTGAAATTTTATAACATTATGGCTAATCATAAATCGGCAAAAAAGAGAATTCGCTCAAACAATGCAAAAAGATTGCGCAATCGTTATTGGGCAAAAACAACAAGAAAGGCTGTTAGAAAGCTTAGAGACACAAAAGAAAAAGAAGAGGCAGTAAAAAATCTTCCAAAAGTTGTTTCATTATTAGATAAGCTTGCTAAGAAGTCTATCATTCATAAAAATAAAGCATCAAACCTAAAATCAAAGCTGGCAAAGCACGTTAATTCTTTGTCTTAGTTTTTAAAGGCCCGTTCGTCTAGGGGTTAGGACGCCAGGTTTTCATCCTGGTAACAGGGGTTCGAATCCCCTACGGGCTACTATTGTTTATATATTACAAAAGAGACTCAACTTGCTTGGGTCTCTTTTTTTTTTGACTTTATATCTTTATTAATAACAAAAAGATATTAAATTTGCATAAAAATGTAATAAATTAAAATGAAAATAAAGTAAGATTGGATAAAACCAAAAAATATGCTTTTTCTCATAGTATAAAAACCTGGGCTGAAGATGACAGGCCCAGGGAAAAACTTCTTGTTAAATCGGCTAAAGCTTTATCGGATGCTGAACTGCTGGCAATTTTGATTCGTTCAGGAACACAATCCGACTCTGCTGTTGATGTTTCTAAGAGTGTTTTAGCATCTGTGAACAATAACCTCCTTGAATTATCCAGGCTTGGAATTAAGGAATTAATACGTTTTAAAGGTATTGGAGATGTTAAGGCAATAACCATAATTGCAGCTCTGGAGCTAGGTCGAAGGCGAAGGCTGTGCGAAAGGCTTGAAAAAAAGAAAATCACCTGCAGTAAAGATGCTTATGAAATAATTGAACCCATTATTGGTGATAATATTTATGAAGAGTTTTGGATAATTCTTCTAAATCAAAGAAATCATGTAATTAAAACAGTCAGTATAAGTCACGGCAGTTCTTCCGGAACAGTGGTTGACCCTAAAAAGGTTTTTTCAAATGCTCTGGATAATAATGCAAATGCACTTATATTATGTCATAATCACCCTAGCGGTGAAGTGAACCCCAGCCAAGCCGATATTAATATAACCAAGAAATGTGTTGAAGCAGGACGCTTTCTTGAGCTGAATGTACTTGATCATATTATTGTTTCTCAAGACATTTTTTTTTCTTTTGCTGATGAAGGCCTGTTGTAATTTTGCCTGAATAATTAATCCTTAATGTTTATCTCTTCATTTATTAAAGCTTATAATCATAAGAACTGTTATTTTTTAAGCAGTATGTAAGCTGTTTGCATTTTTTTACAATCATGTGGCTTATCTTTGTCGAACAGAATTATTTTTCATAGCATTTAGAATTTTTAAATTATTCAAGTAATTTTACATTTTTAGAAAAATACTGAAAGCCTGCTTATGATTCTATTTTATGCCCCCCGGATTACAAACAGGATAAAGTACACGGCCTCTTTATTATTAGAGTCTTTGTGTGGTTTTCAAGTAGCATATACTGACAAGTCTGCTGAATATTCAAATTTTGATGGCCCACGTATAAATTATTCTCAAATTCCACTTTCTACTGAAGAGATATTTGTTTATTCTCATGGTTTGTTATCAATGAAAGGGATAAAAGATATTCAGCCGGAGGTTTCTAAAGATAATAGTTTGCCGGTTTTTTTTTCCGGAATGTCTGATCACTGCTTTTTTGGATTTGACATTTTTGCCGCTGCTTTTTACCTGGTATCACGTTACGAAGAGTATTTGCCTTATAAGGCTGATATTCACGGCCGTTTTGAAGCTAAACAAAGCTTAGCTTATAAAAATGATTTTCTTGAGAAGCCACTGGTAAATATTTATGCTGAGATATTATCTGAGGCCATTAAGAAAAAATTTAAAACAGCTCCTTCTAAAGAGAATAATTATGTTTTTATCCCGACCTATGATATTGATAATGCATACGCCTACCTGGGAAAAGGTGTGTTGAGAAATACCGGCGGCCTGATAAAAGATTTGTTTAGTTTGAAGTTTTCTTTTTTTAAAGAAAGAATTAGCGTTTTGTTGGGTAGAAAGAATGACCCTTTTGACACCTATGATTTTCAATTTGAGCTGCAGAAAAAATATGATTTAGATACAAACTACTTTTTCTTAGCTGCTGATTACGGTCCGTATGACAATAATATTTATGTTTACAGCAGGAGGTTCGATGATTTGGTTAAAAAAGTAGGTGATTATGCTAAGGTTGGCGTTCATGCTTCTTATAACAGCTTTGGAAATTATAACAGGCTGAAAATGGAAATTAAGCGTTTATCTAAAATTGCTAACAGGCCTGTAAAAAAGAACAGGATGCACTTTTTAAGATTAAAGCTTCCTGATGTCTATAGAGACCTCATTGATTGCAATATCAGGAAGGATTATACAATGGGCTATGCCGGCCATATTGGTTTCAGGGCAAGCATATGCAGCCCGTTTTATTTTTATGATATAGAAAGAGAGCAAATCACAAACCTTAAAGTTTTTCCATTTGCAGTTATGGATACTACTCTTAAAAATTACATGAAGCTTGGCCCTGACAATGCTATTAAGAAAATAAATAAGTTGATAGATTCTGTTAAAAAAGTTGATGGCACTTTTATTAGCCTATGGCATAATGATTCACTTAGTGAGCAATATGGATGGAAAGGCTGGAAAAAAGTTTACGAGCATTTAGTTCATAAGGCTTCAACTAAATAGTATATTATGATAAGATACCTGAAGCAATCGGAAATTGATTATCAGAAGTGGGATGAGTGCATTAATAAAAGTACTAATAAATTAATTTATGCTTATTCATGGTATCTTGACATTGTAGCTAATCAATGGGATGCCATAGTGGAAGGTGATTATACTAGCGTGATGCCATTGCCATATAAAAAGAAGTTTTTTATATATAAAGTTTATCAGCCCTTTTTTACTCAACAGCTTGGAATTTTTTCTCAAAAGCTCATCTCAGAAAATATGGTAAAGGATTTTTTAAATGCGATACCCGGAAAGTTTCTTTTTTTGGATGTATCTCTAAATAGCTCAAATCCTTTTGCAGATAAGAAATCATATAAAATAGAAGAAAAAAGAACCTATCTTCTTGATTTGATTAATCCATATGAAATATTGAAAAAAGCTTATTCGGAAAACAATAAAAGAAATATTAAAAAAGCTCAGAAGAATAAGTTATACATTAAAGAACATGATAATTTTGATGAAATAATTAATACATTTAAAGCAAATAAGGGGCAGCATTTTCCGGAGATTAGGCCATATCATTACCGCATTTTGAGACAACTTCTGTTTACCTGTTTAAGTAAAGGCTTATGCCTGGTAGTGAATGCTTATAATGAGCATAATACTTTCTGTGCCGGGATAGTTTTTGTGATTTCCGGAGAGCGTTTAATATTTTTATTCTCGGGAGCTACTCCAGAATCAAGAAATAACGGGGCAATGTTTTATCTTGTTGATCATGTAATTAGAAAATACCAGGGCACCGAAAATGTGATCGACTTTGAAGGAAGTATGGATGAGAATTTAGCTAGATTTTATCGTGGTTTTGGTTCAAAAGAATGTTTATATTTACGCCTTAAAAAAACGAAGCTGAAATTGTTTTAATAAAGCATATTTTTGTAAATAATTATTCCAAATATTATAAGTTATGATAAAAATCCTTGGCACAAAGAACTCACTGTTAAATCAGTATATACAAGAGGTAAGGGATGTGAATATTCAGAAGGATAGCATGCGTTTTCGGCGCAATATGGAGAGAATAGGAGAAATATTTGCTTATGAAATAAGCAAAATATTGAGTTATGAAAGTATTGAAACAACAACTCCTCTTGGTGTGGCAGACTGTAAGATTTTGAAGCACCAGCCCGTAATTGCGACAATACTGAGGGCCGGCTTACCATTGCATCAGGGAATCCTTAATTATTATGATTATGCGCAAAATGCTTTTATTTCGGCATATAGAAAACATCATAAAAATGGCAAATTCACTATCCAGGTTGAATATGCTTCATGCCCACCCTTAGATGATAAAATACTTATTTTGTCTGATCCCATGCTGGCAACCGGTTCTTCTATGGTTTTGACATTTAAGGAGTTACTTGAGAAAGGCAAGCCAAAACATACTCATATTGTATCTGTTTTAGCCTCTGCACAAGGAGTGGAATATGTTAAAAAGAACCTGCTAACTAAGGATTATACCCTTTGGCTTGGTGTAGTTGATGATGAGCTTACAGCTAAAGCCTATATTGTTCCCGGATTGGGAGATGCCGGTGATTTAGCTTTTGGCAGTAAGTAAGCCGGGATTTATTTATAATTATTAAAGTGTTCAGGATGAGAACCTCTGTTACTTTTGAGAACATAAAAATTTCTTTATTGTCTATTAGAAGTCATTTGCTTAGGACTTTTTTAACAGTTCTAATTATAGCATTTGGAATAATGGCTTTGGTTGGTATCCTAACTTCAATTGAATCAATTAAAAGTTCTATAAGCGATAATTTTGCCCGTTTAGGATCTAATAGCTTTTCAATAAGAAACAGGGCTATGTTTGTTAATATGGGCGGTGGTGGCACTCGCCCTGAATCCTTCAGAAGAATTACACTGAAGGAAGCTTTAGAGTTTAAAGAAAGGTTTGATTATCCTGCATTTGTTTCTATATCTACAAGAGGAACAGGAATGGCGGTTCTTAGATATCAGTCTGAAGAAACAAATCCAAATATTTCTGTTTATGGCAGTGACGAAAACTATCTTGTTACTTCAGGTTATGAACTTTCCAAAGGAAGGAATTTTTCCCAATCTGAATTGCAATATGGGGAGAATGTTGCCTTAATAGGCGCAAAACTTGAATCGCAACTATTCAAAGGCGACACCAATCCTATTGGTAAGCTTGTAAGTATCGGGCAAACCAGGATAAAAATCATTGGTGTTATAAAAGAAAAGGGCAGCAGCTTTGGGTTTTCCGGCGATCAGGATTGTATTGTTCCATTACAAACTCTGCGTAAATATGTTAACAATCCGAATATGAATTTTGGTATTAATGTTAGCACAACTAACATTAAGGATATGGAAACCGCTATTGGAGAAGCTACCGGATTATTCAGGGTAATAAGAAAAGTACCTCCCGGAGAAAAAAATAATTTTGATATATCAAAAAGTGATAATATAGCCCAAATGTTGATAGAAAATCTTGAACTGGTAACCATGGCGGCTGCAATTATCGGAATAATTACACTCATAGGAGCTGCAATAGGCCTTATGAATATAATGATGGTGTCGGTTACTGAACGTACCCAGGAGATTGGTATCAGGAAGGCTTTAGGAGCAACAAGAAAAATAATCCGGCAACAATTTTTGGTAGAAGCTATTGTTATTTGTCAGATTGGTGGGGTAGTAGGAATTATTTTTGGAATATTAATTGGAAATTTAATTTCTCTACTCATGGATAATCCTTTTATTATTCCATGGAAGTGGATTGCCACAGGAGTAATACTTTGCTTGATTGTGGGCGTGGTTGCAGGCCTTTATCCGGCTGTTAAAGCTGCTAAACTTGATCCTATTGATTCATTAAGATATGAATAAAGTGCTCGGTCGTTTTTTTTATAAGAAATAAAAGAATATCCGATTTAACACTTTTTTTATTTGCGATATTTGCTTGTTTGTGTTATCTTTTCGTATATTTGTCCTGAAATCATATTGTAATTCAGGTAAAATGAAAATTGATGTTTTGGTTGTAGACGACCATGAACTTATTGGGATGGCTTTAAGGAAGCTGTTTTCAAAGTATGCTGATATCAGATTTGCCGGTTTTGCAAGAAGTGGAAAAGAAGCATTTAAAAAAGTTAATACTTTAAAGCCGGATGTGATTTTAATGGATATATTATTGCCTGATAAAGATGGATTTGAATTAAGTAAAACAATTCTTAAAGAGAAACCTACTTCAAAAATCATATTACACACCTCAGTTGAAGCTCCGGAATCCATTTTACGGGGATTCGCCCTGGGCGCTATGGGATATGTTCCTAAAAGCTATAATCCAAAGGAAGTTATTGAGGCAATTTATACCGTACAAAAAGGTGAACATTACAGCAAAGGTTATGTGTCGGATGTGCTTATTAATGACTATTTGCAAGGAAAGAATAAAGGCAGTAATGGCGGGGCATTGACAAATCGTGAAGTAGAAGTATTACAAGCCCTGGCGCGGGGACACACAAACCAGAAAATAGCTGATTCTTTAGTTATAAGTGTAAGAACTGTTGAAGCACATAAAGCTAATATAATGAAGAAGCTTAAACTGTTTTCAACTGCAGAATTAGTTATTTATGCCATTAAGAATAAAATTGTCGTAATTTAATGTCGTAATTTAATGTCGTCATTTGCTGTTGAACTTTTCTAATTCTATTTGATGTTTTTCCCATGAATTTTCAAGTTCAGATAATTTTTCCTTTATAGACTCATATTTGTCGAATATAGTATTGTCATTTAAAAGCTCATTATTATCAGGATTGGCAATAATTTGTTCAATAGCTTTTTTCTCAGTTTCGATTTTTTCGATTTCTTCTTCTACTTTTTCGATTTTGTTTTGTAATTTCCTTATTTCACTATCAATTGATTTTTTTTCTTCCCAGAATTTTTTGTTTTCGGAATCTTTTGATTTTGTAATGTTTGTGCCTTTTTGCTTTGATAGATTAAGTTCATCCAGTGAACTTACTTTTCTCAGATTAATAAAGTCATAAACATCTCCAATGAATTCTTTGATTCTTTTATTTTTAAACTCGAAAACTTTTTCTGATAAGCCTTGCAAAAAATCTCTGTCATGGGAAACGATGATAACTGTTCCGTTAAATTGCAACAGAGCTCTTTTCAAAATGTCTTTCGATTGCATGTCAAGATGATTTGTTGGCTCATCAAGCACCAATAGATTTACAGGTTGAAGAAGTAGTTTTGCAATAGCGAGCCTGGACTTTTCACCACCTGAAAGCACACTAACTTTTTTATCAACATCATCATCTGAAAAGAGAAAACCGCCAAGGATATTCCTTATTTGTTTTCTGACTTCACCAACAGCGATATCATCAAGTGTTTGAAAAACAGTTTTACCCGGATTGAGAAATTCAGATTGGTTTTGGGCATAATATCCGATTTTTACATTATGGCCTATATTAACTTTTCCTTCATAATCAAGGTCATTGACAATAATCCTGGAAAGTGTTGTTTTACCTTCGCCATTTTTTCCTACAAAAGCAATTCTTTCACCTCTTCCGATGATGAAATTTATATTATCCAATACCTGATTGTTTCCATAGCTTTTGGATACATTTTTTACTTCCAGAGCAATTTTTCCAGAAGCAGGTGCTTCCGGGAATTTAAAATGAATAGAGCTGCTATCAAGTTCTTCGATTTCTATTCTCTCAATTTTTTCCAGAAGTTTTATTTTAGATTGTGCTTGTCTGGCTTTAGTTGCTTTTGCCCTGAATCTTTCAATAAATCTCTCTGCTTGTGCTATTTCCCTTTGTTGATTGTTAAAAGCAGCAGTTTCATGTTCCAGCCTTTCTCTTCTCATTTCTTCATACCTGGAATATGCAGCTTTGTAATCGTACACTTTTTGCATTGAAATTTCAATTGTGCGAGTGGTAATATTGTCAAGGAATGCCCTGTCGTGCGAGACAAGCATTACCGCGCCACTGTATGAAATCAGGAAGTTTTCAAGCCACTGAATTGATTCAATATCAAGGTGGTTTGTTGGCTCATCAAGTAGAAGTAAATCAGGGTTTCTGAGTAGAATTTTGGCCAGTTCAACTCTCATTTGCCAGCCACCACTAAATTCAGCCATTGGCCTTGTAAAATCACTTTGTTTAAAACCCAGGCCTAAAAGCACCTTCTCTGCCCTGGCTTGTTTAGTGTGTCCTCCTATAATATCAAGTCTTTCGTTAGCTTCGGAGAGTTTATTTATAAGAACTTTATAATCCTCACTTTCATAATCCTGTCTGGAAGCTATTTCTTTGGTTAGTGTATCAATCTTTTTCTCAAGAGATTGAGCTTCATGAAATGCTGTCATAGTTTCTTCCAGTATCAGCTTATCACTGGAAAGAAAAATCTCTTGTGGCAGATAGCCAACTGTACCTTCTGCAGGCTTTGCGATTTCACCGCTTTCAGGCTTTTGAAGCCCTGCAAGAATTTTCATCAAGGTGGATTTTCCACTTCCGTTTTTGCCTACAAGACCTATGCGTGAGTTCTTGTTAATAATAAAACTGACGTTCTGAAAGAGGAAATTACCTGAAAACTGAACAGAAAGATTGTTTACTGAAAACATATATTGTTAAAGGTCTAACTTTAGATGTAAATCTTTTAACTGCTCTTGATCAACTATTGAAGGACTGTCAATCATTACATCTCTACCTGCATTATTTTTTGGAAATGCGATATAATCTCTGATTGATTCTGAGCCTCCAAAAAGTGCACAAAGCCTGTCAAATCCAAAGGCTATTCCTCCATGGGGAGGTGCACCATATTTAAATGCGTTCATTAAAAAACCGAATTGTTGTTGAGCTTCTTCATCCGAGAAACCAAGAACTTTAAACATTTTTTGTTGCAAGTTTTTGTCTGCAATACGTATTGAACCTCCGCCAACTTCAACTCCATTTATAACCATATCATAAGCATTAGCACGAACATCTGCCGGAGAATTCTCAAGCATATCAATATCTTCTTTTACCGGAGATGTAAATGGATGGTGCATCGCATAATATCGTTTTGTTTCCTCGTCATATTCAAGTAAAGGAAAATCAACAACCCAAAGGCAAGAGAATTTATCCTGATTCCTGAGGTTAAGCCTTTTTCCCATCTCTAAGCGTAATTCACCCAGGCCATATCTTGTAGTATTTTCTTTGCCGGCAAGAATAAGCATCAAGTCGCCCGGATTTGCATCAAGGGCAGTTGCCCATTTTTTAAAGTCTTCCCCGGTAAAGAACTTATCTACTGAAGATTTAAAAGTTCCATCATTATTATATTTAACATAAACAAGGCCTTTAGCCCCTATTTGTGGTCTTTTGACCCATTCAGTGAGCTCGTCTAATTGCTTTCGTGAATACTCTCCACATGATTTTGCACATATACCGGCCACTAATTCTGCCTCGTCAAAAACTTTAAAGCCTTTATTTTGAGCATAATCGTTAAGGTCGGTGATCTTCATCTCAAAGCGGGTGTCAGGTTTGTCAGTGCCATAATATTTTATTGCATCTTCATATGGCATTTGGGAAAATTCTATATTATCGATTCCTTTTATAGTTTTGAATAAATGCGTTATCAGTCCTTCGAAAGTATCTAAGACATCTTCCCTTGTGACAAACGACATTTCGCAATCTATCTGTGTAAATTCAGGTTGGCGGTCAGCTCTGAGGTCTTCATCCCGGAAACACTTTACAATTTGAAAATAACGATCAAGCCCACCAATCATCAGCAATTGCTTAAAAGTCTGTGGTGATTGCGGCAGGGCGTAAAATTGGCCGGCATTCATCCTGGATGGAACCAGGAAGTCACGAGCACCTTCAGGAGTTGATTTAATCAGAACTGGTGTTTCTACTTCTATAAACTTTTGATCATTAAGATAGTTCCTCGTAGCAATGGCCATATTATGGCGCAATTCAATATTGTTTCTCACAGGTTTTCTTCTAAGATCAAGGTAGCGGTATTTCATTCTTAACTCATCACCACCATCAGTTTGATCTTCTATTGTAAAAGGCGGCACCTCAGAAATATTTAAAACTTCCAGGTTATTTACAACAATTTCAATTTCGCCGGTTGGTATTTTCAGGTTTTTGCTGCTACGTTCAGTTACTATTCCCGTTGCTTTTATAACGTACTCCCTGCCAAGTTTGCGTGCATTTTCACAAAGCTCAGCGTTTTCCTGCATATTAAAAGCCAACTGAGTAATTCCATAACGGTCTCTAAGCTCAACAAATGTCATGCCCCCAAGTTCCCTTGATCGCTGCACCCATCCGCATAATACTACTTCTTTATCTTTGTCTGTGATTCTAAGCTCTCCGCAATTGTGTGTTCTAAGCATTTTTTCTTTTTTTTGGGTAGCAAAGTTAGTAAAAATAGAGAACCAGATGTTATGCCGACTTAAAAAAGATAGGCTCTATTGTGACATCAAGTAATATCTAAATAGTAAAATGTTTCCAAAGTTTTAAAAGAAATATCAACAAAAAGCATAAGAATGAGCTTTTATATTTAGTAAATTTACATATGTGTAGTGTTAAATTTTTAAAAACCACAAAAAAATATTTATATTTGATATTTATACCGTAAAAAAGCATGCTTTTGAAAAACAGAACGATTAATAAGTATTTTTTTATTATACCATTCGTTTTTATTTTATTGTTCTCCTGTTCTGAAAAAAAAACAAAGCAAGGAATTAATGATGAATTATATCATGACAAGGAAGAAAGTCAGCTTTTTATAAAAATAAAGGATACAATAAAAGATAATGTTGTACCTGCAGGAATTCCCAATATCAAAAAAGCCGCTAAACCAACTGTAAGTTTTGCCAACCCAAATATTACGCCTGTTAAGCAAAAAACACCTGAAATTGTAAATTCCAATAATATAAAAGTTTATACCCCCGGTGAGGATAGTTTGCTTGAGCCGGTTATTGTTAAGGCTGTAAACAGAAGAATTATAGCAGGCACACCTGAAAAAGTAGTTGCTAAGCAATCATATTCAAAAGAGAAAAACCCTCATACTTTTAAATTTTACACAAGATTGCAAGGCTTAAAGCATGATGATATAAGTAAAATTGCCCAGGACAGAAAGGGTAATTTATGGATAGGTTCTTATTTTAGTGGTGTTACAAGATTTGATGGAAAAAATTTCTATCATTATTCTGAAAAAGAGGGTTTGTGTAAAAACAGGGTATTATCTATTATTGAGGATAATTCAGGTAATTTGTGGTTTGGCACTGTAGATGGGGGTGTTTCTAAATTTGACGGAAAGTATTTTACTAATTATTCAAAAGAAGAAGGCCTTAGCAGTAATATAATAGAGAGCATCTTTCAGGATAGTAAGGGTAATATTTGGTTTGGTACTGCTGATGCAGGGATTTCCATGTTTAATGGCCAGGACTTTGTTCATTATGGAGAAAAGCAAGGATTTACGAACAAGCTTGTTTATTCCATTTTTGAAGATGATGAAGCTAATATGTGGTTTGGCACTTTTGGGGCAGGATTGATTAAATTTGACGGGAAGAGTTTTTATCATTATACAAAAGAAGCAGGGCTTGAAGAAAACTATATGCTTGCTGCCACTAAAGACAGCAAAGGAAACATTTGGCTGGCAAATGATATACGGGGAGTTACAAAGCTTCAGAAAGATAAAAACGGAACCAATGAATTTGAAATTGTTAATTATACTACGTCAGATGGTTTAAGTAGCAATAATACTTTATCTGTTTATGAAGATTCTAACGAAAATATTTGGATTGGCACCAGGGATGCAGGAATTGTGAAGTATAATGGTGAATTTTTTGTCAGGTATTCAGAGGAGGAAGGTTTGATAAACAGTGTGATAAACAACATTTTTGAAGATAGAAATGGTAATTTATGGTTTGGAACAATTGGCGGAGGTGTAGCAAGTTATAAAGGTGATTTATTTTTAAACTATACTGAAAAAGAAGGTTTGCTCAATAGTAATGTGAGATCTTTTGCAGAAGATGATGAAGGCAGAATATGGATAGGTACAAACGGAGGTGGAGCTCTATTGTATGATGGCAGCAGCATTTGTAATTATACCAGCAGAGAGGGCCTTGCAGATGATTACCTTCGGAGTATATTAAAAGATTCAAAGGGGAATATTTGGTTTGGTACAAGCGGGGGAGGCCTGTCAAAATTTGATGGTAAGCATTTTTATAACTATAGTGAAAATCAGGGCTTATGCAACAACTTTGTTTTTACACTTTATGAAGATTCTGATGGTAATATTTGGGTTGGAACAGCAGATGGAGGAGTTTGTAAGCTGGTATTAGCAGATAATAGTGATTATGACAGTGATATGTTCATCCATTATACCACTGAAAATGGATTGGCCGGAAATACCGTTGTTGATATTTTACAGGACAAAAGCGGTAATATGTGGTTTGCTACTAATTATGATGGCGTCTCTATGTATGATGGAGAATATTTTTATAATTATAAAAAAACCGGTGGATTAGCAAGTAATGAAGTTACTTCTCTCATTGAAGACAGTAGGGGACTTATCTGGATATCTCATTATGGAGGCGGAATTTCGATATTTGATGGTAATAAAATCAGAACGGTTTCGAATAGCAATGGTTTGATTAGTAATTATGTTTTTTCCTTGTTGGAAGATCATTTTGGCAATATTTGGGCGGGCACAAGATATGGATTAAGTAAACTAACTAAAAATCAAATTGAGAAACTTAATGATACTTTATTAAGTAATACTACAGGATATGAAGGTTTGCTTTTTAAAAATTATGAATATGAGGATGGCTTTCTTGGCATAGGTTGTAATCCCAGGGCAATATATGAAGATAGTTATGGTATGCTATGGATTGGTGCTAATGATGTCCTAACTATTTATAACCCTAAAGGTGAAAACAAAGGTGATCTTATACCGAATATTCAATTGACAGCAATAGACTTGTTTAGTGAAAGAATTGACTGGGATGTTTTGTACGAAAATCCTGATACCGTTTTAGAATTTGATAATAATATAGTTAAAAATGTTAAGTTCTCGGGTTTGAGCTCATGGTACAATCTGCCTGAAAACCTAAGCTTGCCTCATAATAATAATTATGTCACTTTTAATTTCGTGGGAATTACTGCCGCATACATCAACAAAATACAATATCAGTATAAACTAGATGGCCTGGATAACAATTGGAGTTCTCTTAGCAGTAGGACAGAAGCTCATTATGCTAATCTTCCACAAGGAAATTATACTTTCAGGGTAAAAGCATTAAACCCCGATGGATACTGGAGTGAAGAAGCAGTGTATTCTTTTAGAGTTCGGCCGCCATGGTATTTTTCCTGGCAGGCTATTTCTCTTTACATTATTGTTAATCTATTTTTAGGTTTTTTGATTTATAAATATTCCAGAAAAAGGATAAAAGAAAAAGAAAAGCAAAAGCAAAGGTCTATGCTTTTAGAAAAAGAGGTTGAAATTGCTCAAAAATCATTGGAGTTTAAAAAGAACTTCCTTGCAAATATGAGCCATGAAATACGAACTCCTTTAACAGGAATATTAGGAATGGCAGAGATAATTGCAAAAACTGATTTAAATATTGAGCAAAGAGAGTACATCAACACCTTGATAAATAGTGGCGAAAGCCTAAAAGAAATAATTGACCTGATACTTGATTTTTCTAAACTTGAAGCCGGGCAGGTTAAATTAAAAAGTACGGTATTCTCATTAAACAAAGTAATTGAGGACATAAAGAAATGTTATTCACCAATGTGTGATAAAAAAGGATTAACATTAAATACAATAATCAGTTCTTATATTCCGGAGTTTATTATTGCTGATGTTAACAAGGTTAATCAGATACTTACCAATTTGCTTTCAAATGCTGTGAAATTTACTGATGAGGGTGGTATAACTGTGAAAGCATTTATTGATGATAAACATCCTGAATTAGGACTGAACAAAGACAGAAAAATAATAAGCATTAAAATAGAAGTTAGAGACACCGGTAAAGGCATAAGTGCCGATCAATATGATAAGCTTTTTAAACCATTTTCACAGATTGAACTTGGACAAACAAGGAATATTGAAGGCACAGGCCTGGGGCTTTCTATTTGTAAGGAATTATCAGATATGCTTGGTGGAGAAATTGGTGTAAAAAGCAAGGAGGAAAATGGCAGTATCTTTTGGTTTACATTTAAAGCTATTGAAGCTGATAATAATGACGTTATAAAAGCCAATGCGCAAACAGAAATAAGCAGTACAAATAATAAATCCTTATCTGTATTATTAGTTGAGGATAAAACTGTAACCCAAAAAGTTGTTAAATTATTTCTAAATTCTCTGGGCCACAAAGTTGTTTTTGCTAATAATGGCAAAGAGGCCTTAGAAGTTTTCAAGCCCGGTATGTTTGACCTAATTCTAATGGATATTCAAATGCCTGTTATGGATGGGGTTGCAGCTACTAAAAAACTCCGGGAAACATATAAAGTGCTTCCTCCTATAGTCGGACTAAGTGCAAATGCATTTGAAGGTGACCGCGAGAAATTCATGTCTATGGGTATGGATGAATATCTTACCAAGCCGGTTAAGGAAAATGATTTTGTTGAACTATTAAAAAAACTTAATCTTTAATGGATGAATCCGTGAAAACTATTAACAATAAAACAGGCTTATTATTTGGCTCATTTAACCCCATACATACAGGTCATTTAATAATAGCAAATTATTTTGCGCAATATTCTGATATTAATGAAGTTTGCTTTGTTGTTTCTCCTCAAAATCCCTTTAAAACAAAAACAGTAATGTTGGATGAAACTATCAGATATGAGATGGTTTGTATGGCCATTGATGGCAATGATAAGCTCAAAGCCTCTGATATTGAATTAAAGATGGGAGTGCCTTCGTTCACAATTAATACTCTGACGAAACTGATGGAAGCTGAACCCGGCAGAGACTTTGTTCTGCTGATTGGAGCTGATAATCTTGATGACTTTGATAAGTGGAAAGATTATAAGAAGATTTTTGAAATTGCAGAAGTTTATGTTTATCCACGGCCGGGTTTTAAGCCGGCAAAGTTTACAGATCACCCAAAAGTAAAGCTGG
Organism: Bacteroidales bacterium; assembly: GCA_046484145.1. Taxonomy (GTDB): domain Bacteria; phylum Bacteroidota; class Bacteroidia; order Bacteroidales; family UBA7960; genus PWND01. The sequence continues at coordinate 7,106 of JAWOBS010000270.1, read as the reverse complement.
TTTCTGCACCTCAAATTGAAATATCTTCAAGTTTTATCAGAAAAACAATAGAAAATAATAAAGACCCAAGGTATCTATTGCCTCATAATGTTTACAAGTTCATCGCCGACAACAATTATTATCAAAAAAAAACAGGTAAATAATAAATTACTTACCTGCTTTTTTATTAATTGTCAGCTTTTATTTAATTTGAAATAGTTTTTTTAAATTTTCAACCTCATCCAATTTTTCCCAGGCAAAATATTCTACTTCTTTGAAAAATCTCTTTTCTCCGTTTATGGTTTTTGTTATTGTATTTTTATCTTCATAAAAAACCTCTGTTTCTTCTTTCAGCGGGGTTCTGCCAAAGTGTCCGTAGGTTGTAGTCCTTTGAAATATTGGATTTTTCAGGCCAAATCGTTTAATAATAGCAAATGGCCTAAGGTCAAAGTGCTCGTTTATCTTTTCTGCAATTTCGGCGTCTTTTAGATCCACTTTTGCTGTTCCATAAGTATTAATAAAAAGCCCAACCGGCTCAGCTACACCGATAGCGTATGCAACCTGAACCAGGACTTCTTTTGCTATTCCTGCAGCAACCATATTCTTTGCAATATGCCTTGTTGCATATGCTGCAGAACGGTCAACCTTACTGGCATCTTTCCCGGAAAACGCACCTCCGCCATGTGCTCCTTTACCGCCATAAGTATCAACAATAATTTTTCTCCCTGTAAGCCCTGTGTCACCATGTGGGCCTCCAATTACAAATTTACCTGTTGGATTAACAAGTAAGCGGTAACCATTTTTAAACAGATCCTGCAGGCGCTTTGGAAGTGTGGCCTTAGCTCTGGGAATTAATATATTGCGAACGTCTCCTTCAATTTTTTGATGCATGGCTTCATCAGCCTCTTTTTCTGCTTTTTGTGAATTGTCGGAAGGTTTTATGAATTCATCATGTTGTGTGCTGACAACAATTGTGTTAATTTTCACAGGCTTGTCGTCTTCGTCATATTCAATTGTGACTTGTGCCTTGCTGTCAGGCCTGATATAAGGCATCTGTTTTCCTTCTTTCCTGATAGCTGCCATCTCTTGTAATAAGATGTGTGAAAGGTCAAGTGACAGAGGCATATACTCATCAGTTTCCGTTGATGCATACCCAAACATCATACCCTGGTCGCCGGCTCCTTGCTCTTCTTCTTTTTGCCTAACAACACCCTGGTTAATATCAGAAGATTGTTCATGAATTGTTGAAATTACACCGCATGATTCGGCCTCAAATTTATAATCTGCACTGGTATAACCTATTTCTTTAAGAACTTTTCTTACAATAGATTGAATATCAATATAGGCATTTGTTTTTACTTCTCCGCTGCAAACAACTAAGCCGGTAGTTACCAGTGTTTCACAAGCTACTTTGGATTCGGGGTCATAGCGTAAGAATTCATCTAAAAGTGCATCTGAAATCTGGTCAGAAACCTTGTCAGGGTGGCCTTCTGAAACGGATTCCGAAGTGAATAAGTATTTCATTTTGTATAATTTTATTTAAAACTTTGTGGAAATTTTGCCCGCAAAGTTAATTAAAAATGTTAATAATATTTATTTCTCGATAGTCAACTGACGAAAAACATCCTCCAGGCTTTGTTCTTTTAACCCTATGGAAAGTATAACCCAGTTGTTACTGCTGGCTATATTAAATATTTCGGGACGAATATCCGTCTGTGCATTTGATAATATCTGGTATGTATTTTCTTTTTTTATAATGTCAATAACTCCATCAATTTCTTTAAGTATGTCTGGCTTTATCTCTCCCTGGAATTCAATATTTATTATTTGTTTTAACTTATTTATTGATTGCAATTCAGAAGTTGGAGCATCCGCAGCTATTCTTCCATTATTAATAATTATCACGCGGCTACACAAAGCTTCAACTTCCTGCATAATATGAGTAGAAAGCAATACTGTTTTTTCTTTTCCAATCTCTTTAATTAATGACCTTATTTCAACTATTTGGTTTGGGTCAAGTCCGGAAGTTGGTTCATCAAGTATCAATACTTCAGGATTGTGTATTAAAGCTTGAGCCAGGCCAACTCTCTGACGATATCCTTTTGATAGTTGTCCGAGTTTTTTGTGTTTTTCCGGCTCTAAACCGGTTCTTGTTATAATAGAATTAACCCTCTCTTTGCTGCTATTTCCCAACTTATGAATACCGGCTATAAACATAAGGTATTCCTTAACATACATGTCCAGGTATAAAGGATTATGCTCAGGCAAATATCCAACTCTTTTCTTTACTTCCATTGCCTGGTTAATAACATCAAAACCACAAACACTTACTTTACCTTCATTTTGGGGCAAAAAGCATGATATTATTTTCATCATTGTTGATTTGCCCGCACCATTAGGGCCTAACAAAGCAACAATTTCACCTTTGTTTACAGCAAATGAAACCTTGTCAAGGGCTTTTTGGTTACCATAAAATTTACTGACAGCTTCTGCTTTAATTGACATAATTAAGTTTTTGATTTGCGAATTTACAAAAAAAATAGCGGCATAATGGTTTCAATAAACGAATAATACTACTACGCAAAATATTTTTTTTACTTTTATAAAAAAAATAAACTGAATATTAAAAAAATAAAATTGACAGGAATAGTTGTAAAATCCACCGGAAGCTGGTATAACGTGATGGAAAAGGAATCGCGGCAAATATATAATTGCCGGCTAAGAGGAAAGTTTAAAATGCATGGGCTGAAAACGACAAATCCCATTGCTGTGGGAGATGTTGTTGATTTTAATATCTCTAAGGATAATACCGGTGTTATAGATAATATTCATGAAAGGAAGAATTATATAATTCGCAAAGCTACCAAGCTTTCAAAACGCTCACATATTATTTCCGCAAATATTGATCAGGCTGTGCTGATCGTTACATTAGCCAATCCACGTACAACAACCGGGTTTATTGACAGATTTCTTGCTACTGCTGAAGCATATAGCATCCCTGCCTGTTTGGTTTTTAATAAAAGTGACATGTATAATGAAGCAGAGATAGTAAAGTATAAGGAGCTAAGGAATCTTTATGAGGAATTGGGTTATATGTGCCTTTTGACATCTGCTGCCAATGGTTTTAATATTGATAAGTTTGTAAGTTTGTTGACTAATAAAATTTCATTACTGGCCGGGCATTCAGGTGTTGGAAAGTCTACACTGATAAATGTTATTGAGCCTTCATTAAATCTTAAAACCCAAAATATTTCCAGTTACCATAACAAGGGTAAGCATACGACAACTTTTGCAGAAATGTTTGAGTTGTCAAAAGGGGGGTTTATAATAGACACCCCCGGTATTAAAGAGTTTGGCTTGTCAGATGTTGAATCCTGGGAGATTTCTCACTATTTTCCTGAGATGAGAAAACTATTTAATAAATGTCGATTTGATAATTGCACTCATGATCACGAACCGGGATGTAAAGTAGTTGAAGAATTGAAAAAAGGCAATATTAGTAAATCGAGATATGCAAGCTATATAAGCATGCTTTATGATGAAGATAATCGATCTTAAAGAATTTTTTTATGAGAGCATTAATTCAAAGAGTTAGTAGAGCATCAGTGTCTATTGAAGGAGCACTACATTCAGAAATAAATGCCGGTATTTTAGTTTTGCTGGGCATAGAGGATGCTGATGATAATGAAGATATTAAATGGTTAGCATCTAAAATTTCAAAATTGAGAATTTTTGATGATGATAATGGTATAATGAACTTGTCAATTAATGATATCTCCGGGGAGATTTTGGTTATTAGCCAGTTTACTTTGCATGCGAGCACAAAAAAGGGGAACAGGCCCAGTTATATAAAAGCTGCTAAACCAGATATTGCGGTACCTCTTTATGAAAAGTTTATTGAACAGATGAGCAGGGAGGTTGCCGGACGGGTAAAAAGCGGAATTTTTGGGGCTATGATGTCAGTAGAGCTTATTAACGAGGGGCCGGTTACAATTTTTACAGATAGTAAAAACAAGGAATAAAAAAAATCGCAAGTGTATTTGTCACTTGCGATTTTTTAAATGTATGCGATTTATTTTAATATGCCCATTTTAAATATATTGCTCCCCAGGTAAAACCACCTCCGAAAGCAGTTAAAACAAGATTGTCACCTTTTTTTAGCTTAGACTCATACTCCCACAAACATAATGGAATTGTTCCGTTAGTTGTGTTCCCATATCTGTCAATATTAAGCATAACCCTGTCCATTGGTATTCCTGTTCTTCTGGAAGTTGCCTCTATAATTCTAAGATTTGCCTGGTGAGGAACAAGATATGAAACTTCTTCTGATTTTAATCCATTTCTTTTAATGACTTCAGCAGAAACGTCTGCCATTTTTGTAACAGCAAATTTAAATACCGGCTGTCCTTCCTGGTAAACATAATGTTCACGAGCGTCAATAGTTTCGTGTGATGGTGGCTTAAGAGAACCTCCTGCCTTCATGTGCAAATGAACTCTTCCTGAACCATCCGAGCCAAAAACATGATCCATTATACCTACGTCTTCGGTTGTTGGTTCTAATAAAACAGCTCCGGCACCATCACCAAAAATCACACAAGTTTGCCTGTCTTTATAGTCAACAATAGAAGACATCATATCAGCCCCTACAACAACAACTTTTTTATATTGCCCTGAATTAATGAAATTTGAAGCAGTAATAAGAGAATAAATGAAGCCTGAACATGCGGCGTTTATATCATAGCTGAAAGCATTTTTAATTCCAACTTTATCGCTAATAATATTAGCTGTTGCCGGGAAGTGCATATCGGCAGTTACTGTAGCGCAAATTAGCAAATCAATTTCTGAAGGGTCAACATTTTTCTTCTTTAAAAGGGCTTTTACCGCTTCTGCACCCATGTCGGAAGTAGCCTTATTTTCTCCTTTTAATATTCTTCTTTCTTTTATTCCCGTTCTGGTTGTTATCCATTCGTTAGTTGTATCTACCATTTTTTCAAGTTCTTGATTAGTAAGAACATAATCAGGAACATATCCTTGTATTGCAGTAATTGCTGCCCTTGTTTTTGTCATTATAATGAATTTATATTAATCAAAACTTTATTTAGCATCATCATTATTGTTAACAGATTCACTAAATTTATGAAGTGCAGTTGTGATTTTTTTATCAATACCGGCAGTATGTACCTCTTTAGATAGTAAAATCATATTTTTAATTGCAACATCATTTGAAATTCCATGTCCAATTAGTACAGTAGAATTAATACCAAGAATAGGCGTTCCACCGTAATTCTCATAATTGAACCTGTTGAAATAATCATCAGTAAGGCCTCTTTTTATCATTATACGATACATTGCTTCAATTTGCTTTAAAACAATATTTCCTGTATAACCATCACAAACAATCACATCAACTTTGTCAGATTTAAAAAGATCCCTGCCTTCAACATTTCCAATAAAATTAAAATCATTTGTGCCTTTCATTAATCTGTATGCAGATTGACAAAGCAGGCTTCCTTTTTCCTCCTCACTACCAATATTTAACAGCCCTACCCTGGGGTTTTTAATGTTATAAACATTCTCTGCATATATGCTGCCAAGTATTCCGAATTGATAAAGTACATCAGGTTTTGTATCAGGATTTGTGCCAACATCAATCAAAACACCACTCGAACCATCTTCTTTTGGAAGGACAGAGGTTGTAGCAGGCCTAATTATGCCCGGGATGGGGTTTATACTGTAGATTGAACCGACAAGCATAGCACCGGTATTTCCGGCACTGGCAAAAGAGTCAATTTCTCCCTTTTTAAGCTTTCTAAAACCTGTGGAAATACTTGAGTTCGGTTTATTTGTAAAAGCTTTGATGGGAGAGTCGCCCATTTCGATAATATCATCAGCATGAATAATATCGAAATTATTAGGCTTGCCTCCAAGCTCATCTATGGTTTTCAGAATAAGTTCTTTATCTCCAACAAGTGATATAATATCCTCTCCTGACAGCTCCTTTTGGGCAAGGATGGCTCCTCCAATCGTAGCCTTGGGTGCAAAATCGCCGCCCATTACATCTAATCCGATTTTCATAACAAAAAATTTTGTTATTAAGTTTTGTTATGCAGTAGTTGATTTCTCAATAGCAACCTGGTTCCGATAATAACCACACTCAGGACATACTCTGTGCGTTAGCTTGTATGAACCACAATTTGAACATGCTGTTATTGAAGGTTCAGTTGCCTTGTAATGTGTGCGCCTCTTATCACGACGGGTTTTTGAGATTTTACTTTTTGGATGTGCCATAATTATATTTTTTAAATATTTCTGGTATTAATCAAATTTTATGTTTTTTAATTTCTCCCACCTGGGGTCAATCTCTTCAATATTATTATCATCTTTTTCTGAAACATTTAAAGACTCTAATTTCTTTAATGTTTCCTTGTCACAATTCATACGACTTCCAGTACCTCCCGGATGAAGTCTTTTTGCCGGTATAGCAAGGTGTATGTATTCATATATATACTGAGAAACGTTTATATCCTGCTTAGATTCAGGTATTACAATTATTTCATCAGACATCTCTTCGAATTCATCACCAAACTTAATTATTAAGCTGTTATTGACAGATATTTCCTGCGGATAAACTCCCAGGCATCTGTCACATACAACATCAATAAAACCATTGATGGAAAAGTCAAGCACCAACATGTCACTTTTCTTCTCTAAAAGTAAATCACACTTAACTTCGCCGGTTTCAATCTCTCCTTCCTGAAAACAACTAAAAAAAGATTCTTCAATATTAAAAGAATACTTGTGTTGCCCCAGGGATAAACCTGAGTATGCTATTTGAAATTCACTTAATGTCAGCAAAGTATATTCTAGGTTTTTAAAGGGTGCAAAATTACAACTTCTAAGTGAAAAACAAAAAGAATATTCTTATTTTCTTTTTATATGCTTTTTTTTTTATTGCAAAATGCTATATTCATAGGGTGATTACATCCTCAGAAGAGGGAATAACCGAATTGAACAGCGCCTTCGGCGTAAAACCTGAAAAAATTTCCGTAGTTTACAACGGCATGGATATAGAAATGTTCAGAAACACCGGTGAAAAGCGGGTTGAAAACTCGATCCTTTTCGTCGGC
>JAWOBS010000160.1:0-5743 GCA_046484145.1 Bacteroidales bacterium | reverse complement strand
ATGATAAATACTTTTTTATCCTGATTATTACGAATTTTTTCCAGCCTCTTCTCTGCAAGAGTAACAAAACTATACAAAACAGAAATAGGTTTTCTCATCAATGATTTTACATCAGGCATGTTGGCTATCATAAAAGGCAAGCTGTCGAATGCAAGCTCCAGTGCCAAATGAAACTGATTATAAGAACTCTTCAGAAAGAATTCACGAATTCTGGGGTTATAAAGCTCAGTGCCAAGTACAGAAAATCCTAAAATTATCACCACCGCCCTAAAATTCATTTGTATTCCTATCAACAAGCCTTCTGAAATATCTGCATTCTGAATTCTGGAAAAAACAACCGCTGCAAGCATTGTTATTACAACAAAAAACATCCAAAACCGGGGTCGCAAGAGCTGTTTGAATGCTCTTTTATATCTGAAAGTCCATAAAACAACAAGACAAACTATTGCAATACTCCAAAAGACCCAGCTAGTATAATTAAGAATAAACATTGCTGCAATTATCAAAACAACATTTGCAAAAAGCCAGGTTATAGAATAGTTAAAATCATAATCTTTCTTCTTAAAAAACATTGAATTGTTTTTAAAATTAAGTGCTGTATTATTTGAATCTTTGAAGCCAATAATTTTTCTTCCTGCAACAATTCCAATAACAGAAGCAAATAAACCGAAGCAGCAATAAATGCCAAGCAGTACTAATATTGGTATCCACGTGTGTTCAACATCAAGATTTAGCTGTCCCTGAGCATAACTAACCAAATTATTATATACCTCAACAATATTATAACCATAGAAAATAATAAAATTCAATATTTTTTGAACAAAATTCCATGACATTGCCAGCATACCACCAATTGCGAAAGCAAATACAGTTCTGCCAAAAACCCTGACAGATGTTTCCATTAGAAATGCCTGGCTGATAATTGCAATCATAGGTCCAAAAATCACTGCGCTTGGAGAAATTGTTTTTAATATAGCACAAATTAAACCGGCCCTCCAGAACAAGCCTTTATCTGTCCAAAAATAACTTATTGAAATCAACAATACTATGGCAATAGCAGTTAATACATTACCGCTAAAAGGAATTTTTAAATTGTGCAGAAAACTGCCCAGTACAATTTCAGAAGCAGCCCACAATGAACCGATTATAGATGCTTTAATCCATACCTCACTAAGCCCGGCCTGCTTATTCATTTAATATACAAATTTTTGAAGCACAATATTTAAACAAATGATATCCTGTACCTGCTTCCCTGGCGACTTTAAACAACATTTCCGGATCGTGGATTTTGGTTGCCCCAATTATATCTATATTATGTTTAAATAACACATCAGGTACAATACTGCTCGAAGGGCCGGTTAAAACAACCCGGCTTTCTTTAGGAATAACCTCAAGCAAGCCGTTTATTGTATTATTAACAAGGGTCAGGCCGGTAATAATTATTATGTCTGACTCAGGCAGAAGGCTTTTGTATTCATTTGCCGGGACATAATAATGCTTGTGCTCATCAATAAAAGTATCTTCATTAAACTCTAATACTTTTAAAATACTGTTAGTTTCTGATATCTTTCTAATATAGGAATTAAAAGCTCCTACAATTGTAATCCTTTTTTGTGAATTAAGATCCAGAAGGTCAACAGGATCTGTATCTTCTAATACTTTATAGCTTCCACTGTTTATTATCCCGGAAGAAATCGCATTTAAAACAGCTAATTTCAACGTATCTGTAATATTATTATTCGGTGAGTTCTCGAATAATTCTTTAACAGACTGCCCGGCAATCTTCGTTGGAGTAAAGTCGTCAAACCTGCGGTCTTTTTTTTGGCAATGAGTTGGAGGACTGGCCAGCGTACTTGCAACGCCACAACCACCATCAGATAATCTGACCGCTGTGAGAAAGACACCTACCTGCACATAATCAATTAAAATATCTTCGACAAGTTTCGGGTATGCCTGCTTAAGGAAATTATATGTCTTTTCAATTATCATTTAATGAGAACAATTTGTTGCTTTGATAAAAAAGCAAAACCAGAAAGAATTAACAATTTGCAAATATACTATCAATTGCGAGTTTCTTAAACATAAAAATATTTAATATCCTTATTGTAATTTTAAACAAGGCTAAATAATATTTTGAGGAGCAATGTGAAAAAGTTCCACGCAAAGCACGCAAAAGCTTAAGCGCTAAATGCGCAAAGTTTAAAGGTTGTTAACTACTATGTCAATTCGGTAACCAACTTCTTGCTTTATCTCTTTGTAAATAAATGGCATTGAAACTTGTTGTCTAACATCAAACCCCAACGCTTTTAAATCATAAGCTAAAGCATTCTCATAAGCCGATTCTAACAATCCGGGACCAATACTTTTATGGATATCTATTGCTGCACCAATAACTTTATAAGATATTTCATTTTCTGTCACTGTTTTTGCGATTTTTGCGTTTATTTAATTTTGCGATTTTTGCGAGGGATAAAAATTAAAAAAATAATTAGCACCTCAAAATAATATTTAGCCTGGTTGTTATGGCAGTTGAAACCCGAATATTCTTCTTTCTTGCATGTTTTGAAAAAAAAACTTATGTTTGTATATTGTAATAGTGTTTTTACAGATTTTCTTGAAAATGTTTTTTGGTTTGTATTTAACGGGTTTGGATTGATTTTTGATTTGTTAAAGTGTTGAATCAATTGTTTGAGTTTTTGGGAATTGTTTCAGCTCTTTAAAGATATAAAGCACACATAATTTATACACACACAGCTAAAAATTTTCAACATGAAAAACATTAAAAAATCTTCTATACTTACACTCTTTTTAGCAGGCCTTCTGTCAATGAGTTTTTTCTATAGTAGTTCAGATGCAATAATTAATGATATAGCTGCAGCAATAAAAAGAGGAAATGCAAACGATGTGTCAGCTAGTTTTGCCTCAAACATTGAATTATTGCTGCCCGATAATGAAGGGACTTATAGCCGCACCCAGGCCGAGGTCATGTTAAAGAAATTCTTTAATAATAATCGCCCTAAGTCTTTTTCTGTTAGCCATCAAGGATCGTCACGAGATGGTTCAAAATATGCTATTGGCACATACACTGCTGCAAACGGAAACAAGTTCAGAACATATTTCCTTGTGAAAAAAGTTGCTAATTCTTATAAGTTACACCAATTGCAGTTTGAAAAGCAATAAGATTTTTATAAAAGAATATTTTAAAACCGGTAGTCAACTATCGGTTTTTTTTTGTTTCAGACAGATGGATTATTTTTTAGATTTTATAATATGAATAAACACATTTTATGTTAAAGATTTATTAATTTTAAACCAAAAATTTTGCGATGTTAAGTATTGATGAAATAATTGCTAATGCATTGACTGAAGATGTTGGTGACGGTGATCACACAAGCCTTAGTTGTATTCCACATGATGCAAAGGGCAAAGCTAAGTTAGTAGCTAAGGAGGATGGAGTGTTGGCCGGAGTTGAGGTTGCAGGAAAAGTTTTCAAGATGGTTGACCACACTACTAAATTTAATGCATTATTAAAAGATGGTACAATCATAAAGCCCGGAGATGTGGTTTTTGAAGTTGAAGGTAAATCACTTTCCTTGCTCACTGCAGAGCGTCTGGCACTTAATTTTTTACAAAGGATGAGCGGAATAGCTACAAAAACTGCTCATTATGTATCTCTTATTGAAGGTACCGGCGCTAAATTGCTTGACACCAGGAAAACAACTCCAAATCTCAGGTTGCTGGAAAAAATGGCCGTTATAATTGGCGGTGGTTACAATCATAGAATGGGCTTATATGATATGATAATGATTAAAGACAATCATGTGGATTTTGCCGGTGGAATAAACAAAGCAGTGGAAAGAACAGTGAAGTATCTTAAAGAGAAAGGACTGGGTCTCAAGATAGAAGTTGAAGTTAGAAGCTTTGATGAAATTGATGAGGTAATTAATACAAATGCGGTACATCGAATTATGCTGGATAATTTTTCAACTGATGAATTAAAAAATGCTGTTGAATATATTGACAAACGTCTGGAGACAGAAGCAAGCGGTGGTATTACTGAAAAGAATATCAGGGAGTATGCCTTAACAGGGGTAGATTTTATTTCCGTTGGTGCCCTTACACATCATATAAAAAGCCTGGATTTAAGTTTGAAAGCAGTCTAATGTTCTAATGTTTTAGATTTTTTATACCTATGATATCATTTGAAATAGGAGCTGTACTTGTAATTTTAGTTATTGCCATAGTGCTGTTTGCAACTGAAAAATTTCCTGTGGATGTAGTTGCACTGCTTATTATGTCAACTTTAATTGTACTTGGAGTTGTTTCGCCGGCGGAAGGGGTTTCAGGATTTAGCAATTCTGCTACAATCACTGTTGCTGCGATGTTTATTCTTAGCTCAGCTTTGTTCCGGTCAGGGGCTGTTGTAAAACTGGGCTTGTTTATGGCGAAGTTGTTTAAAATCAACTTTTGGCTGGGAATCTTTCTTTTGATGGTTGTTGTTGCTTTTGTCTCTGCCTTTATTAACAATACACCCGTTGTTGCTATTTTTATTCCAATACTTGCCAGTGCAGCAGCTACCACGAATAAACCTCTTGCTAAAATGCTTATGCCGCTTTCCTACGCTTCTATGTTTGGTGGAGTATGTACTTTAATAGGGACATCTACCAATATCTTGGTTAGTGGTATTGCAGTAGAACATAATTTGGAACCATTCGGAATGTTTGAGATGAGTAAGCTTGGTTTGTTGTTTTTTGTTGCCGGTATCGTATATATGATGGCTGTGGGGATACATCTTATCCCAAACAGAAAAACGGAAATCGACCTTGTGCAAAAATTTGGAATGGGTGATTATTTAACGGAGATCATTTTGCTGGATAATGCTCCATCTGTTGGTAAAATGATAAAGGATTCCCCACTGCAAAAGAAACTGGAAATTGATGTAATAGAAATAAAAAGACACGGACAAAGGTTTTTTATGCCTGCTGACACTATGGTGCTTGAGAAAGGAGATACTTTGAAAGTCAGGTGTAATGTCGAAAAAATAAAGACGCTACAGGAGCGTGAAGGTATTTCTTTGAAAACCAGCTTAAAGCTTCAGGGAGACATAGAATCTGAAGAAATGGTGCTGCTGGAAGCTGTTATTGCCCCAAATAGCAATTTTGAAGGAAAAACAATAAAGCAGATTGATTTTAAAAATACTTATGGAGCTACCGTATTGGCTATTCGCCACCGTGGCGAAATTATGCGTGATAATGTTGCAAATACTGTGCTGCGGGCAGGAGATGCTTTATTGATTGAAGCTAAAAATGAACAATTAAATTTTCTAAGGCAACTGGAATATCAAGGAAAGAATACTTTTCTTATTGTAACCCAGGTCGGTTTGCCTAATTTCAGAAAAGAGAAAATCATTCCCGTACTTTTTACTATGCTGTCAATAATAGTTCTTGCCTCTTTGAATATTTTACCTATAATGGTTGCAGCTCTATTAGGTTGCGTGTTTCTTGTTATTACAAGGTCAATTACAATGGAAGAGGCTTACCAGGCAATCGACTGGAAAGTGATTTTCTTATTGGCAGGTGCTATGAGCCTTGGAGTGGCAATGGATAATAGTGGAAGCGCCGAGCTTATTTCTACTGTGCTTATTGATATTGTCGGTAATTGGGGGCCAACAGCCGTTGTATCAGTTTTGTTTTTAATTACTTCAGTGCTTACAGGCGTGATGAGCAATAATGCAAGTGCCGTT
>JAWOBS010000171.1:0-11500 GCA_046484145.1 Bacteroidales bacterium | reverse complement strand
CCCTTCCGGGCCCAACAGCAACATCAATTTTTTTTGCTTCATTTATAAAATCCTGGACAATAAGAAAATAACCGGCAAAACCCATGTCTTTAATTATACCAAGCTCAAGATCAATCCGTTTTTCAACCTCTTCTGTTACTTCCTTATATTTTTTTTCAGCACCTTCAAGTGTAAGATGCTTCAAATATTCATCTTCAGATTCAAAACCATCGGGTAAAGGGAAGCCCGGCAAGAGAACATTTTTTGTCCTAATCTCAAAATCTTCAATCTTATCGGCAACCTCCATAGTGTTGGATAAAGCTTCGGGGACATCATTAAAAAGCTCAGCCATTTCATCAGGAGACTTCAGGTATTCTTTGCCGGAGTATCTCATCCTGTCAGGATCGTCATAATCTTTACTTGTCTGCAGGCAAATTAAAATATCATGAGCTTTAGCATCGTCCTTTTCAATATAATGCACATCATTAGTAGCAATAACTTTTACATTATATTTTTTAGAAAGCTTTAGAATACCATCATTAACAATATCTTGTTCAGGCCAGCCATGGCGCATAAGTTCAAGGTAAAAATCATCGCCATAGATATCAAGATATTCCTGCAGAATTTGCTCTGCTTTTTCAATTCCGTGATTAACAATGGCTGCGGGTATTTCTCCGCCAACGCAAGCAGAAGAAGCAATTAAGCCTTCTTTATACTCTTTTAAAAGCTCTTTATCAACGCGAGGCGTATAATAAAAACCTTCAAGCTGGCCTTTTGAGCATAAGCGGGACAAATTTTTATATCCTTCAAGATTTTTTGCCAACAACACAAGATGAAAACCGCTCCTATCTTCTCTTCCTCTTTTATCAAAGCGGCTACCATCAGCAACATACATCTCACATCCTATGATAGGCTTTATTCCGTGCTCCCGTGCTGCTTTTGTAAAACTCAACACACCATACATATTGCCATGATCGGTGATAGCAAGAGACTTCATACCCAAATCGGCGGTCTTCTTAAGCAATTTATTAATATTCGAAGCGCCATCCAAAAGGCTGTATTCCGTATGTACGTGTAAATGAGTAAAATCGGCCATAATTTAATTATATTATAAAAATCTATCAAAATTATACAAAAAACGGCCTCAGTATCTTTTTAGTTTTTCACAAATTAGTATAATTATTAACTCTCAATTCATATCAAAAGAATCAAAAAAGTATTTTCAAACAAATCTCAAAACCAGTGAACTTATAATGGTATTTTTTTGTTTACCTTTATAAAGCACAATTAATTAAAAATCAAAACACATATTTTATGGCTGACTTAAAAACAAAATTTATGGGTATTGAGATAAAGAATCCCATAGTAATAGGTGCATCTAACCTATCACAGGATCCTAAAATGCTAGTTCAACTAGAAAAAGCCGGCGCCGGTGCAATAGTTTACAAATCCTTGTTTGAAGAGCAAATCAAACTGGAAGAAGTACAAATGGAAGAAGAACTTCATGAGTACGATGAGCGGCATGCAGAAATGACGAGCATATTCCCTAAGTTAGAACATTCGGGGCCAAAAGATCATCTTAACTCTTTAAGAAAAGCCAAAGAATCATTATCAATTCCGTTGATTGCCAGTTTAAATGCTATTAGCAAAGAAACATGGGTTGATTATGCAAAACAGATAGAAGAAACCGGTGTAGATGGTATTGAATTAAACTTTTACTCCCTGCCAAAAGACTCCGAGGTTGATGAACAATCAATAATAAAAGATCAGCTCAACATTATTAAGAGTGTCAAAAAATCTGTAAAAATACCTGTATCGGCAAAACTAAGCCCGTTTTACACAAACATTTCCCATGTTATAAGTGAAATGGACAAATTAAGTATTGATGGTTTTGTTTTGTTTAACAAATTATTTCAACCTGATATTGATATAGAGAAAGAGTCTCATGTAATTAAAGCTTCATTAAGCAATGAAGGTGATTATAAATTATCATTGAGATGGGCGGGGATTCTGTACAAAGCTATTAAAGCAAATATTAGCTCCAACACCGGAGTTTATTCCGGTAATGATGTGGTAAAATTATTATTAGCAGGTACTGACAGTGTGCAAATAGTAAGTGCTATTTATAAGAATAAAGCTGAACACATAAAAAACATGCTATCTGAAATTGAATCATGGATGAAAAGTCATTCTTATGATTCGATAAAGGATTTTAAAGGCAATTTGTCAAATAAGGTTTTAAAAGAACCTACAACATACTCAAGGACTCAATATGTTAATATTCTTATGCAACATGAAGAAATTATAAAGAAACACTCTCAAATATAGAGATAAGTTTAACTAAACACAGAGGGCTTTTTAAGAAATTATAATTTTCTAAAAAGACAAATAAAACACAAGGCAGAGCAATTTTTTCTCTGCCTTTGTTTATTCGAGAAGCTATAAGCGATATCTTATGCTCCCACTGCTTTTAATGCCTCATATACAAGGAATGCCGGCCATACTAATGCTTTAAGAAAGCCTAATACACCAATCCAAAATCCTGTTGCATTTGAGATAAAATAAATTGCGGCTCCTATAAAGCCTAGGCCATAAACTGCTCCCGAAGGGCCTGAGTGATGAATGTTTTTTGACATAAATAAATGTTTTAAATTAAAAAAATATAAACCACTGCTTTGTAATTAAAAAAACAAAAGCTGCAAATTTTAGTTTATTAGTAAAACTTTTTGACTACCTCAATAAAAGACTCCATTATAAGAGGTTTAGGTATAAACTCATCCATACCTAATTCCATATATTTTTTCCTTGCACCTTCAAATGAATTGGCACTTAAACCAATAATTGGCGGGACATCTTTATATTCCTTCTTTAACTCTTGTGTTGCCTTAATACCATCCATTACCGGCATCTGTATATCCATTAAAATAATATCAAACATTCCCGGTTTATAAATCTCAAGAGCATGAGCACCATTATCTGCAAGGCTTACCTTATGGCCCAAAGAACTTAACATTAATTTTACAACTTTTTGAGTAGTTGCTTTATCCTCAACGAATAATATATTTAATGATTTGTGAGATTTAAGTTCCTGCTTTTCGCTAAAGAGTTTTTCTTTGTCTTTTGTGGAAGATATTTCGGCTTCAAATGTAAACCAGAAAGTACTACCAACATTGTACTCACTTACAAAACCAATTTCACCCCCATGCAATTTCACCAATTCTTTACAAATAGACAAACCCAGTCCAACGCCGTCATAATTTCTAATATCAGACTGATCTATTTGTCCAAACGGGAGAAAAACCTGATCTTGCTTTTCCTTTTCAATGCCTAAGCCGGTATCTTTAACCTCTATTTTAATTTTAACACTATTTGCACTAACATTGAAATTAACAACCTTAATAAATATCTCTATACTACCAAAATCAGTAAACTTAATTGCATTTAAAACAAAATTATTCACCACCTGGGTGATTTTTTCTTTATCAGCCTCAATTGTTCTTGGCACATTCTCATCAAGGTGAATTTCAAAACTTATATTTTTACCTGACACGCTGTTAAAAATCTTTTTTGCATTATCCAAAACATCGGAAATGTTAAAAACAGACAGGTTCAAACTAATCTTGCCGGCATCTATTTTGGAATAATCAAGAATTTGGTTAATAATTTTATGCAAATTATCAGCCGACTGTTTAAGAACATTTAGATAATCAAATTGCTTTTTGTCGAGATCTGTTTTGCCAATAATATCAATCATTCCAATAAGCCCGGTAAGAGGTGTTCGAATTTCGTGGCTCATATTAGCAAGGAAGTTTTGTTTAAACTCAACTGATTTTTGAATTGCCATCAGCCTGTTTGCTTTCTTCCTCTGAATATAGCTGTAGAACAGCAATAGCAATAATACTGCAAGAAAAACAAATCCTATGATTAATGTATTACGAATATTCTTCACTCGCATCAATTCTTCCCTGTGAATTGCTTCCTTTGCTTCTTGCTCAAGCCTTGACAATTCCTTTTCTTTTTCATACCTGTATTCATATTCAAGGCCAATTGTTTTTCTTAAATTTTCCTCGCTTTTTATACTGTCACTAATATTTTTATAGATTACATGATAATTGTATGCTTCTTCAAATAAGTTCAGATTTTCCGAGCTTTTAGAAATAATCTCGGAACATTTTTGCAATAATTTTAAATCACCAACTTCTTTTGATATTTCATAAGCTTTTGTACTAGCAAAATATGCTTCTTTATACTTTTTCTGCTTTAAAAATACTTCGCCTATACCAATCTCGCTCCAGGCTAAATTAGTTTTCATGCCAACTTCTTCGCTTAATCTTTTTGCCCTGGTGAAATAATCATAAGCTTTATCATAATTACCCAAAGCCAGATGCACAGATGCTATATTATTATAGGAAAGTGACAAATCATTTTTATCACCAATATCTTCTTTTATTTCCAGTGACTTTTGGTAATAAATCAAAGCATCTTCATAGTTTTCAGCAGCCTGATATATTCGGCCAATATTGTTATAACCGACCGAAACTCCGGCTTTATCATCAATTTGCAACCTGATTTCAAGTGCTTTTTGGTAATAATCAAGTGCAGATTCATAATCTTCCTGGGCATCATATATTACTCCAATATTATTATAACTCATTGCAATACCCCTGTGATCTTCGGTATCTTCATAAATACTCAGAGCTTTCTGGAAAAAATCCAATGCCTTAGGATAATCACCACGAGCCTGGTATATTACACCCACATTATTATAATTACCGGACAAACCTATTGAATCACCAATTTTTTCCTTAAGCTCCAGTGCAATATGGTAGTTTTCCAGTGCCTTATCATAATCTCCCTGGTAGTAATAAATATTGCCAATATTATTATAAGCCAGGCTCATAAGAGATTCGTCTTCAGCCTCTTCACAAATAAGAATAGTTTCCCTAAAATACTTCAAAGCTGTTTTAAAATCGCCCAAATAACTATAAACTGCACCCAAGCTATTTTTGGAATTTATCATACCCAGATAATTATTTTCCTGTTCAAATAATTCATGGGCAATTTTCAAATGCTCCAATGATTTATTATACTGAGCTTTGTTAATGTAATAAATACCAATTAACCTGTTACTTTCAGCTTTACCAAGATCATAAGAAATATTTTCCGAAATAGAATCAGCTAATATTGCATATTGAAAAGTTTTATCAATATCTGATCGTTGGTATTTTAAAGATAATGTGTTGAGAAGGTTAATATACTCCGGATCTTCAGTTGTATGCTCTTGCAATTTTATTTCCAGGCTATCTATTAATGCTTGTTGAGCAATAACAAAATTATGCACAAATAATACAAACAAAAATATAAGCAACCTGTAAAGCATTAATTAAAGAAATTAGGTGATAAATCAAGATTCTAAAAACAGACCTGTAACGTACGTGCAAGATAGAAATAAATTTTAATTTTCACAATAATTTTATTATAAGTATCGGATGAAAATAACAAAAGTCTTCATTTAGCTGTTTGATTTTAACAAGCATAAAGTTAGCAACTTATCAATAAGTAATTTAAAAATCCGGCAAAGATTATAAAATGTAAATTTAAGAAGCTTTGCTTTTTTCTATATTTGCAAAAAGGGCTATTATGTTTTTTAATCCGATAGGCTATGACGAGCCTTTATTTCGTCCACCTGCAGAAGCATATTCTGCAATTTTACAGGCAACAATAGGTTGCTCCTGGAATAAATGTGCTTTTTGCGAGATGTACACTTCAAAAGATTTCAGAACTCGCAGTTTAGATGTTTTAAAAAAGGAGATTAAAACATTATCAGATTATTATAAAGGCCATGTAAAAAAGGTTTTCCTTGCTGATGGAGACGCCTTTGTTTTATCTGCAGATAAACTCATTCCGATATTAAAAGAAATCAACTCTCACTTTGGCAGATTACAACGGATTTCATCTTATGCAATGCCACGAAACATCCTAAGTAAAACTGATTCTGAACTATCAGAACTCAGGAGTCTGGGCTTAAAGTTACTATATATTGGAATTGAAACCGGCGATGATGAACTATTAAAGTTGATTAATAAGGGGGAAACTTTTTCTTCAACAGTAGAAGGGATACAAAAAGCACATGCAGCCGGCATCGACACTTCTATAATGATTCTTAACGGACTGGGAGGTAAAAAATACAGTGAACAACATGCTATCAAGTCAGCAGAGATAATAAACAAAATTAGCCCAAAATTCCTATCAACCTTGACTTTAAGCTTACCTTATGGTGAGGAACATTTTCAGAACCGTTTTAAGGGAGAATATATTCAACAGAGTGTTGTTGAGTTAATAGAAGAGCTTCAATTATTTATTAATAATATAAATACTGACAACGTAATTTACAGAAGCAACCATGTATCCAACAATCTGATTCTTTCAGGAACACTTTCAAAAGATAAAGAATTATTGATGGAACAAATCGAACAAGCTATAAAAGAAACTCCCCGCCATATTATGCCAGAGAGCTCCGGTATGTTGTAATTAAATAAGTATTACATTTTTATCCTTCTACTGTTTTCCAGATAAAATTTTGACCAAAAATAAAATTACTACATAATCAATTGGAGCACTAATGCTTCGACTTTGCTCAGCACAAGTGACCCGGATTAGACGGATTTAAACGGATTAATTTTTTTCCTGTAATTCGTTAATAGCATTTCTAAATATTGGTGTTTTTTCAAAACACAGCAATAACTTAACTTCAATTATAGAATAGAATCATAAGTATTTTTTTTGCAATTAAAAATCAGTGATTATCTGTCTAATCCGTGTCATCCGTGTGCTATTTTAAGTTAAAACAGATTTACTGTTAATTTTGCATACTGACAAAGTCAAAACAAATAATGCTTTTTCAAAAAAACGGGTATACCATTAGGAAGACATGAACAAGCTATAAAAGAAACTCCCCACCATATAAAACCGGATAGCAGGAATGTCTTATAAAAAACACAAATCAATAAAAATTACAAGCTTCTGTGTTGTAAAAAAATTTAATAATAATTAATAATAATTAAATAGATATTAATAGTTTAAGCTATTAGCTAAAAATATTATTGTATATATTTGCAATTTTTTGGATAAAACCGGTAAATTTCATTACATTAATATTAACTTAAAAATTATTATTTATGATTCGAAAAACTTTATTATTAAGTCTGATTTTACTAATTAATTCTTTTTTTCTAAGTGCGCAAACATATGTACAAGAAGGCACGGGAGATGTATCCACAACATATCCGGTTTATGGCTCATGGGCTTACGGGTGGTATTCGGCCATTTATCCTGTACAAGAAGAAATTGGGAATAATGACATTACAAAGCTTGCTTTTTATTGCAATAATGGCCCGAAAACGGCTAATAATCAAAAAATTTACATTAAACTTACAAATGATGAAACATTTTCATCAGCTGCATACGAAGATCCGGAGAATAATGGCTACATATTATTATTTGACGGAGATATAACTTTTGAAGAAGGCTGGAACGAAATTGATGTAACAGCCTTTTCTTATGATGGTACAAGTAATATAATATTACATTGGGAAAACCGTAATGGAGATTTTAATTATAGTTATCCTCAATTTAATTCAACAACATCCGAAATAAACAATAATAAAGGATCAGGTGACGATATAAGCTTCCCTACAGGAAGTGGTTTTATGAATCCTTACCCCAGCAGTTTACCCAATATAAGATTCTATTATGAATCGGAAGGCCCATCAGCAGCAACAGATCCATTTCCTGCTGAAAATGAGATTCGCGTTCCTATAGAAACAAATATAGAATTCAATCTTGATGAAACTGTTGATAATTTTGATTTATATTTTGGAACAGAAGAAAACCCTACTGTACTAATTTTAAGTGAAGAGCCTGCTGTTAACGGTATAAACACTATCGATTTTGCCATCCTAAACAGTGGGGATTTACTAAATTCCAAAACAGATTATTATTGGAAAGTGGTTAGCAGGGATGGATCTAACAATACAACTTCTTCTGGAATTTTTAATTTTAAAACTGAAAGATTACTTACGGAATTTCCATATATTCAGGATTTTAGCCAAGACACAGGTCATCATGACATAGTGTTTTACCCGGGTTGGTATGGCGACTGGGAAAAAACAGACTGGACATATATCGAAAGTCCTGTCAACTGGGGTTCACTGGAGATTGACCCTAATGAAAAAAACATTAAAGAAGTCTACTCATATGCTAGAATTAATCCTGTCGGCCTTGAGGAAGGGGCATCATATCCATTAATTACACCGAGATTTGATTTAAGTGGGAGTTATGATATTAGTTTTTATTGGATGAACGGGAATGAAGCTCCAGTTCCAACTAAGGTTGGGGATTATGATAAAACATACTTTGAAGCATCGTATGACAATGGTGAAAGCTGGGAAACACTTTTAATTCTTGAGCCGGAAACCGCACAGACCGAGCTGCAATTTGAAAGCATCAATCTGAATAACATGGGAAATGCTGTGAAATTCAGATGGAGGTATGATATAACCGGAGATCCCTCTTCAGCCTCAAATGTATACTTATACATGTTTGAAATAAATGAAGCGGCTGAAAATCCAATTATAAACCTTGAGGAAACAGAATATACATTCAGGGAAGTAGCTGTTGGTGGTTACACAACACATGAACTACAAATCACTAACATGAGCAACGCCCATGACCTGATTATTGAATCTGCTGATGCAGTTGGCCCTTACTCATGCGAAGTTGAGAATTTGACTATTTTACCAACAGAAACAGAAGTGATAAATATCACCTTCACTCCCGACCAAGTATCTGGTGACAATATAGGCTCAATTACTTTTAACACTAATGGAGCAACGGGAGAAAACACAATTGAACTTAGTGGATTATCTATTGACCCTGTTTTAACAATTTATGAATATTTTGAAACAACAGAAAATGGCAATATACCGGAACATTGGAATAAAATTGAAAACATTGATGATGAATTTCATTTTGTAAAAGTAGAGACAGGCATTGAAGGAGAATACAATACAGGCCCTAAAGTTTTGAGGTTATATAATAATGATGATATTGCTTCAGATTTATTGGCTATTACCCCCGGTGTTTCAAGTTTTGCAGAAAATGAACTTAAGTTTTACGCTGTAACCAGCTCATCAGAAGAAACAAGGCTATTAATTGGCTTAATGGACGACCCTTATAATGCTGATAGCTTTGAGCAAGTGCATGAAATAATTGTTCCAGAAGGTCAAACACAACAATTTACTTTCAGTTTTGATGCCGCAAACACAAAACCATACATAGCTTTCAAACATACTACTGAAAATACTCTAAGCAGTATCAGAATTGATGATGTTGAATGGGAAAGCAGCGAAGGAACGATTCCTAATTGTGCAGAAATTGTTTTTCCGGATAACGGTTCAACTGATTACAATATTTATGATACAAAAATGCTAAACTGGAGCAGTGGTGGTGGAAGTCCGACCACATACAACCTTTATTTCGGTACCGATAATCCTCCAACAGATATTATTAATGGTATCGATCTTGGGCTTGTTACAGAATATGAGATTCAGGAAGATTTGGCATTTAATCAAACATATTATTGGCAAATCATACCTGAAAATGAATATGGCGAAGCGGTAGATTGTCCTGTTTGGAGCTTCACAACTATGGGAGACCCTACCATTACTGACCTCCCTTATATTGAAGGCTTTGACGAAATCCCGGATGGTAGTGAGCTGGATCATCCGCTAGGCTGGAGAATCGAAAATAATAATGATGATAATATTGAATGGGGAATAATAAACAATGAAACTACCGAGGATTTAGCCTATACGGCTCCAAATGCAATGCATCTATTGTTTAGTTTTTTAAACCCTCACGACGATTGGTTGTTTACACCACCTATACAACTAGAAGCAGGCGAGTCTTATGAATTAAGTTTCTGGTTTAAAACGGTTGGTGATGATTTCGTCCCTGACCCTACGGAAAAATTAAGCATTTACTTATGTTCTGACAATACAAGTGGGTCAGCTAATGAAACTCCAATTTATCAGAATACAGAAATAACTAATCAAAACTGGGAACAAGGCATAGTACAATTCACCGCTAATGAACGTGGATTATACCATTTAGGCTTTCACGGACATAGTAACGAAAATCAAGGTTTGTTAATTATTGATGAAATTGAATTAGACATAAAAGTGCTAAGTGATGAGAACGATATTATCAGCTTTGTTCTTGATGAACAGACATCTGAAGCTGACATTAACGTAACAGAAAAAACAGTTACAATTGAAGTTGAGTATGGCACTGATGTTACTGCTCTAACACCTGATATTGAAGTCTCAGAAGGCGCAACAATTGACCCGGAAAGCGGAACTACTCAGGATTTTTCTGATACTTTTCAATATACTGTAACTGCGGAAAATGCTGACCAGGCTACCTGGAGTGTTATTGTTACTGAAGCTTTAAACAATGAAAATGATATTATCAGCTTTGTTCTTGATGAACAGACATCTGAAGCTGATATTAACGCAACAGATAAAACAGTAACAATTGAAGTTGAGCATGGCAGTGATGTTACTGCTCTAACACCTGATATTGAAGTCTCAGAAGGCGCAACAATAGACCCGGAAAGCGGAACTACTCAGGATTTTTCTGATACTTTTCAATACACCGTAACTGCTGAAAATGCTGACCAGGCTACCTGGAGTGTTATTGTTTCAATAGCAACAAATATTGAAAATATAAACAAAGAAATTTCCATTTATCCAAATCCTGCCAAGTCGGTTGTTAATATAGATATGCCCAATAGCCAAAAAGCAGAATTGACTGTGTACAATATAATTGGCATAGTAGTATATAAGGATAAAATCAGCAGCGGCAATAAACAAATCAATGTAAGCAGCTGGGAAAAAGGTGTTTATATTTTAAATGTCAAATATTCAAACGAAGCTGTGAAATATAAAATTATAGTTGAATAAATAATTTGTTCCATAATAAAAAAGAGGCTGCCATTAATTATTTGGACAGCCTCTTTTTTTATTATCTAATTGTTATAACAGACAAATTTCTATTACAACCAAGAACTTCTATATAATAATTAAGAGATTAAAAGGCATTAAAATGATTTTACAATTTTTCAATCGCCATCAATGGCTGGCCTTTTACAACCTTAGCACCATTCTCAATAAGAATTTTAACAATCTTGCATTTAAAGGGGCTTTGAATTTCATTAAAAAGCTTCATTGCCTCAAGAATGCATATTGTATCACCGGCTTTCACAGTGCTTCCTTCTTTAACAAAAGGTGGTTTATCCTCAGCGGAAGAGCGGTAGAATGTTCCACTCATAACAGCGTCAATAGTATCCACAGCTTCCAGAATATCCTTATCCTTTTTAGTCTTCTCAATGCTCTCTTTCTCTTCATCAGTAGTTTTTGCTGTTGATTTCTCTTGCTTTTCCCTACTGCAAAAGGAATCA
>JAWOBS010000003.1:0-3046 GCA_046484145.1 Bacteroidales bacterium | reverse complement strand
TAGCATTTCTACTGAAGTAGGAACAGAAGTAACCGACAGTGCTGTGCAACAAGTGATTAATGAAATGTATAGGTTGGTGCATGAGCCTGTTGGTGAAGAAGAACTTCAAACTGTTAAGAATTATCTTACAGGTAATTTCGCTTTAGGTTTGTCGGAACCCAGGACAATAGCAAATTTTGCATTTGAAATTGCACGCTACAATCTTCCTGATGACTATTTTGTTAATTACCTGAAAAATCTTAACGATATAACTGCTGAGGATATACAAGCAGTTGCACAACGTTATATATTGCCCGAGAATTGTAATATTATGGTTGTTGGCAAAGCTGATGAAATAGCTGATGGCCTGAAGAAGTTTGCTATGGATGATAAAATTCATTATTTTGACCAGGAAGCTAATCCAATTGTTGAAACTGAAAAGAAAGAGCTTCCGGAAGGACTTACTGCAGAAGATGTAATGGATGCATATTTTGAAGCAATAGGAGGGAAAGAGAAACTTGAGAAAATGAATGACCTTAAGCAAGTAAGCAAAGCAAGTATGATGGGGCAGGAGCTTATAATTAAAGATTATCGGATGGAGCCAAATTACTTGCTGTCTGAAACATCGATGGGTGGTAATGTTGTTCAAAAGCAAATGTTTGATGGCGAAAAACTGGTTGTCGTTTCTCAAATGGGTAAGCAGGAATTTACTGAAGGCCAGTTTTTTGAAGCAGTTAAATCACAAGCTGTTTTTAATGCAGATTTAAAATATAAAGAACTTGGTATTGAAAAAAATCTAAAGGCTATTGAGAGTGTAAATGGAAAAGAAGCTTATAAGATTGAAGTAGTAAATTCTGCAGGAGCTAAAAGCTATGAGTATTATGACACAGAAACAGGATTGCAAATTAAATCTGTAAGTGATAATGGCAGTGTAACCTATGATGACTATAAAGCCTTTGATGGCATGTTATTCCCGACAAAAATAAAGCAGGAATCCGGAGCACAGGCCATAAATCTTGAAATACAGGAGGTTGAGGTTAACTCTGGTTTGACAAAGGATATATTTGTTGTTGAATAAATTGGCAAATTATATACGAAAGAATAAGGCCGGCCTGATGATGGGCCGGCTTTCTTTTTTTACCAAAGCAACTTAAAGAGGATTTCTACGTATAAGTTTAATAAAATCGTATATAGAAGGGAATGAAAAAATTAAATGCTTTTTATAATAAAATAAGAGGCCTTGTAAAGTTTTTTGAAAGGGATATATGGAAAATCCCTTTAAAAGATCTTTCACCAAGAAAATCTTTTCTTTTTAAACAAGCCAGGATTTTTATTCTTGCCCTTAGAGGTTTTACCGAGGATAAGGTTCAGCTAAGGGCATCGTCACTTACTTATTTTACTTTGTTAAGTGTTGTTCCTGTTTTTGCTTTGGCCTTTGGCATTGCTAAAGGTTTTGGTCTGGATATTTTTCTGGAAAAACAACTTCTTAGTGCCTTTTCAGGCAAAGAAGAAGTAATTGGATATATATTGTCATTTTCTGATTCTTTGTTGGAAACAACGAGTGGTGGAATGATTGCAGGGATAGGTATGGTGATTTTGCTTTATACCATAATGCAGGTTTTGAGCAATATTGAAAGCTCTTTTAATGACATCTGGCAAATAAATAAATCAAGAAGTTTCTCCAGAAAAATTAGTGATTATTTTGCAATGATGTTTATTGCTCCTGTCTTTTTTATTCTCTCCAGCGGAGCAACAGTTTTTTTGTCAACACAGATTATTAATCTCAGTGAGCAGGTTGCCATAATAGGATTTTTTAGTCCTGTTATAATGTTTTTTATAAAGCTGGTTCCGTATATCTTGATCTGGATTATGCTTATTATTCTATACATGGTGATGCCCAACACGCGGGTAAAATTTGGTTCTGCATTAATAGCGGCACTTATAGCCGGTACTTTATTGCAACTTGTGCAATGGGGTTATGTGAGTTCTCAAATAGGAGTTTCCAAATATAATGCTATATACGGTAGTTTTGCCGCACTGCCTTTGTTATTGATATGGTTACAGATTTCGTGGCTTGTAATACTGTTTGGCGCTGAAATATCTTTTGCTAATCAAAATGTTGAACATTATGAGCTTGAAATTGAAGCCGAACATATGAGTCCTTATTATAAAAAATTGCTTGCACTGATGATTATGAATTTGGTTGTAAAGCGTTTTGAGGTCGGGGAAACAGCTCTTACTTCTACGCAAATAGCACATGAGCTTGATGTTCCCATTAAGCTTACCCGAAAGGTTATTGATGATCTGGAAGATGTTCACCTGGTAACCAAAACACAAGGCTATAAGAAAAAAGAAGACTATCAAAAAGTAGCCAGAAAGTTTCTAAGTGAACTGGACGACGCTACTTTCATTAGAGAGGTGAGGGAAGAGAAAATTAAGGAAGATGCTTACCAACCTGCTTTTGATATTAATAAGATTACTTTTAAGTATGTTTTGGATAAACTTGAACATATTGGTCTGGATGTTTCTATTACCAACAAGTCAGAAACTCAGGAAAAATTATTAAAAATTCTTGAGACTTTTAATGAAACTATTGAGAAGTTACCTGAAAATAAATTGATGAAAGATATTTAATTTAAGAAATGTTCACTGCCGGTTTCCTTGTCCTTCCCAATTTTCCAATAAGCAAACATAAAAATAGAAAGTAATAAAACACTCAGTACTATAAAGTACGAACTGCTTTCTCCTGTCCCTATCTCATCTAATTGCAATTTTGTCAGATTGTTATGATAGTAATAATAGGCAATTACAGCGGCAGCATTGTTGACAAAGTGCGCTATCATGGCAATCCATAGACTGCCACTATATACAACCAGGTAACCAAATAAAACGCCCAAAAACAATCTTGGCAAAAAACCAAAAAACTGAATGTGCATCGCGCTGAAAAGAATTGCCGAGATCCAAACAGCAATGTGAGAATTATTAGTCCATTGTTTTAGTGTCCGTAAAAGTACTCCCCTGAAGATTAACTCTTCACCAATTGCCGGAATAACAGCAATAACAATAA
>JAWOBS010000144.1:0-8082 GCA_046484145.1 Bacteroidales bacterium | reverse complement strand
AATCAAACACACCTTGAGCGGTATCATTGCCGTCAATGCGCGTCAACACCAGATAGTAAACGCCCGCTGCAAGCCCGCGCTCATCGCCAACGACACCGGATACGCTTGAGCGCTGTGCTGTGCTGCCTGACGTGCGCAGCCGAATCACCTCAACAGGCAGCTCATTGGCGCTAGGCGTAAACGCGCCGCCGATGGCCACCGCGCTAGTGGGTGCTCTGGCAGGCGTAACGCTCATGATGTTCTGGCCATAAATCGTCACATCGGTAAACGCGCCCGACTTAACGCCTTGGCTTGCACGGTACGCTTTAAAGCTCAGGTTGCCCACGTCGATACTGATTGACTGCCCCTCCATTGCGCTGCCAACAAGCTTCTCAACATTTAACAAACATCATCTCGCAACGCTGTTTTTAACATTAACCTTTTATGCTACAAATGCTTACGCTCCTGGCGGAGCTTTTGCTTAATATACGCAGAAATGCAAGAATAAAAAACGCAAATACTAAGAACAACGAGATGCTACTTCGTGGCCTCCTCCACAATCAAAATGAGCTACATTAAAACCAAAATCTAAGACATTCTTCAATGTATTAATTGTTGTTTTTTTTATCTTTGTTTGCAAACCTAATAAAAAACTATGGCAATACTATTGAAAAACGCCACATACGTTGACTGGCAAACTCTCGAATTTAGAAACACCAATATCCTTGCAGAAGAAGGAAAGGATGGCAAGATATCTTTTATTGATTCTATTGATAAGATTAATCCTTCTAAAATAAATAACACGATAGATTGTAAAGGTAAGCTTGTTACCAAATCCTTTGCTGTTGGGCATCATCATGTTTATAGCGCTTTGGCAAAAGGTATGCCGCCACCAAGAAAATCACCGGAGAATTTTTGTGATATATTGGAATATGTGTGGTGGACAATTGATAAATGCCTGGATAAAGAAATGATAGAATATAGTGCCTTAGCTACTGCAATAGCATGCGCTAAAGCCGGTTCTACATTTGCAATAGATCATCATGCATCACCAAACTTTATTAATGGCTCTCTTAATATCATTGCTGACGCCTTCGAAAAAGTTGGCGTAGGTCATTTGCTGTGCTATGAGATTACCGACAGGGACGGACTCGAAAGGGCTGAAAGAGGCCTTGAGGAAACTGAAAATTACATTAAAAACCGGCAGGCATTAGTTGGGCTGCATGCATCCTTCACTGTTGGCGACAATAGCCTAAGAAGTGCTGTGGAGCTGGCAAAAAAATATAATTCCGGCCTGCATGTGCATGTAGCAGAAGATTTATATGACCAGGATTTTACTCAAAAGAATTATGGAAAAAGCGTAGTTCAAAGATTTTATGAGGCCGGTGTACTGGATCTTCCGAAAACTATTCTTATTCACTGCCTCCACCTTGATGACCTTGAAAGAGAACTTATAAAAAAATCGAATTGCTGGGTGGTTGAAAATATGGAAAGTAACCTTAATAACAATGTCGGATATTTTTCCGGTAAAGGAATTGGCGAAAAAATCATGCTTGGAACAGACGGCATGCACAGTGATATGCTTCAAAGTGCCAAGGCAGCATTCTTTGTTGGACAAAGATATGATAATATTGATTTCCCTGCTGCTTACCAGAGATTCAGGAATGTACATCATTATCTCAGCAGCAATAATTTCAAAGGCGACGGAGATAATAACCTTGTAGTTTTAGATTACAAAACAGCAACTGAAATAAACCAGGATAATTTTTTGGGGCATTTTGTGTTTGGCATTAATTCATCCCATGTTACAGATGTGATTTCAGACGGCAAACTGATAGTAAAAGACAGAAATATTCTAAGCGTGGACGAAGATGTAATACTAAATGAAGCTAAAAAGCAGGGCAAAAGATTATGGAAAATGATGTAACAGATAATTCAAAAAGCTTATTTTTCTTGTTTAAAACTATGTTTTTATAAAAATCATAAAAGCATAAATTTCTCTATATTTTATAAGTTTTTTCTTAGAAGTAATTTAAAATTTTGCAGAAATGAAAATTCAATCATTGTCCTTTATTTTTTCATTAATCATTTTCGTAAATTATTCTATTGCCTCTTCTGACACAACCAATGTAGAACTAGGAAGCACTTATCACAGAGATTACACACTGCTTTACTCCCCAAACTACGATATGCTTAACTCCGCTGAAAACTCCCGGACGGCGGCTAAGCTACTGATGGATGCTTTTTACAGGGGACTAGGCCCAAAAATAGAAAACAAAACCATACATAATGTGTCAGGATTTTTATGGTCGTTTGCGGTAACATGGTCTAGCACAATGTGGCCTCATGAGTTTGGACATAAACTAAGAGCTTTGCAGTTTGGAGGCGACTTCCATATTGAAAAAGTAACATTTCCTGTGGCATTTGGAGCTTTTGATTTTCCTGAGGATGTATCAGCCCGTGATGAGCTGCTTGCAATAATTGGCGGTATTGAAGCAAATAGTATGATAACAAGAAACATTCAGCTTGATCATTACAGGAACAATGGTCTGTATAACGACGAGCTTTATGTATCTTTCTTTAACAAGCTTATATATCCTACTTATGCCCTGCTGCTAATGATAGACCCATCAGATCCTGAAGTTTGGCTCGACAACGGAGATGAAACATGCTTTGGTGATTTTGCCTGTTTTGCCCGCTTTATCTGGGAGATGGACGGCAAAGATATTTTCCTTGATGATGCTACAATTGACCCTGATTTTGTAAGCTTTTACCACCAGGCCGGGATCATAGGATTATTATGGACAGTGGCAGACCTGAATTTTTACCGGGGTGCAAAAGCAATTGCTGCCGGTGAATTAAACGGGCAAAGGCCAAAATATCTCATTGGAAATAATACAAATGGATGGGCTTATGGAACTTTGTTTAATATTTCGGTTTTAGGCGCTGAAATGTATCTTAACAATTACTTTCGTTTGAATAAAGGTTTTTATTCCGCATATATTAAGTATGGTTTTCCTTTTAAAAACAACGGGATAGGAATATCAGCTCATGATATTATTGACTTTCCAAATTTTAAAGCAGACATTAATATTGACCTATGGCAACAAAAGTTTTTTGGCAATGGCTTTAGTGCCACAACAAATTTTTATTTATCGCTAAACGAAAAATTTGATATTATTGCACAAACGGGCTGGAAATCTGAAGGTTATTTAATAGGACGCCCAATAGATGAAGGCTTTATCGGTTTTGCAGGTTTACGGTATAACTTGTTTAGATCAGGGCAATAATTCAGCATTCCTTATTCTTCTTTGTAAAATATTTGTATAATTTCTGCCTTTTTTAATTCCATAATCTATATATGCTTTTTGAGCCCATTGCTTTGCAGTTTCGAGGTCTCCCATGATTTCATACATCAAAGCAAGGTTATAGGCAGATCGGCCGGCTGTTTTCCTTTTAGAAGACTTCACTGACTTATGCCAGGCTTCCATGGCTCCTTCCCAGTCATTAACAGTAGCACGCCTGACACCAATTTTAAAATCTGCATTGCCTCTCCCCTTTGTATAAAACTCACGGTTCACTCTAAACCATTGCGGGCTGATTCTTCCGGCATAAACACTTCCAGACAAAGCTCCTGTTTCTACCACGGCCCTGCGATGATCTATCAAACCTCCTAAAACTATTTGTAATGCATTGCCGCTTGCTTCCCATGTTTTCGCATGGTTATACATGTATTCATCTGTGATCTCCTTCATGGCAGGGTCATACATCCTAAAACCCAACTTAACCGTGGCTACTCCCTCTGCATAAAATTCCCTGACAGTCCTGGCCTTGCCATCACTGTCTTTTTTAGAAACATTTCTTGATCCATCAGTAATTATAAAATTTGAATCAAATGATTCCAGCACTATTACAGCATCTACATTATATTTTTCAGAAATCTTTTCTATCTCAGTCCAGCTAAGAACAGGAGGCCAGTTGCCCCATAAAACCGGCGTTTTATACTCATCAGTAACACGTACAACATTATCATATCTATAGCTATCCTGCAGATTTCTGTATAGACCTTCAATTGCTCGTTTAGCTGCTTCCTGGTTCATCCCGGGCAAGCTGCCGGTTAAAACATCTGTAGCATCTCTAAGTTTGCTGTCTTCAGGTATTGAACGATTTACTATTGCAAGATTTTTAATATGACTGCCTACATAAACATCAGCAGGCCTTTGTACCGGCACATAAACTGTGCGTGTACAAGATAAAGCAAGAAAAATTAGAAAAACCGACAAATAGAATAACTTTTTCATCTGATTGCATTTTTAGTGAATTATCAATATGTGCAGATATAAAGCGGAATAATTACTTCCGTTTTGGCTTTAACAACTGTTTTATAATAAAATTAGCCTTAAGCCTCTTGTTAACTCTTGATTCAGTGAATATAAAGATAAAAACTTTTTACTAAAAAACCCGGAATTATTCAAACATTATAACAAAATGCTATTTTAAGATAAGATAAAAAATCCTCATCTTTGCACTATAAAACAAATTTAGAAATGGAACTAAACATACTTGAAATAATTGGATACTCAGCCTCCATAATCATTGCATTATCCATGACTATGAGTTCGATTGTTAAATTCAGGATAATCAATCTTTGCGGTGCTGCTCTTTTTGCAACCTACGGATATTTAATTGGCGCATTACCGATAGGTTTGCTGAATACATTTATTGTAAGTGTTGATGTATATTTTTTATACACAATTTTTTCTAAAAAAGAATTGTTTGAAACTCTTGAGGTTAGAAGCGACAACAAGTATTTATTAAGATTTGTGGAGTTTTATCAAAAAGATATTCAGAAATTTTTTCCCGGTTTTTCATATTTGCCGGAGAAAAATACAGTAAGTTTTTTCATACTGCGAGACATGGCAGTTGCAGGCTTGTTTCTGGCAAGAAGAGAAAATGAGCATATTCTTAAAGTAGGATTGGATTATGTATTACCT
The DNA here is from genome assembly GCA_046484145.1 of Bacteroidales bacterium. Classification (GTDB taxonomy): domain Bacteria; phylum Bacteroidota; class Bacteroidia; order Bacteroidales; family UBA7960; genus PWND01. The sequence continues at coordinate 3,109 of JAWOBS010000144.1, read as the reverse complement.
GAATACCGTGATTTTAAAAATGGTAAATTTGTATATAAAAGATTACAGCAAAGCTTTATTGAAGCCGGCTATTCAAAAGTAATTGCAGCCAGTACCAATAAAAAGCACATCAAATACTTAAAAAAATCCGGATTTAAAGAAATAAAAAACGGGATATTTGAATTAAAGTTAAAAGAAGTAAAACTTCCGGAGAAAAAAAATTAAACAACGATATCTCTTAGCCTAAAAATAAAGACTGACAAATAATGAAAATACTAATAAAAAACGGCCTCGTAGTTACTTCTGAAAAAACATTTAAGGCAGATATTCTTATAAAAAATAAGATTATTTCACAAATAAGAGAAGATATAAAAACACCCATGGATATTGACAAGGTCGTTGATGCTTCAGGGCGCTATATTTTTCCGGGAGGAATTGACCCACATGTACACATGAACCTTCCAACACCGGCTGGAAATTCTTCTGATGACTTTTATTCCGGCAGCAAGGCAGCACTAATTGGAGGCACTACAACAATAATTGACTTTGTAACACCACAAATAGGACAGTCTTTAACTGAGGCTTTACATCTGCGAAAAAAAGAAGCCGAATCTTCAGTTACAGATTATTCATTTCACGTTAGCCCTATTGAATGGAATAATGATACTGAAAATGAGATAAAAAAATGTATAAAAGAAGGCATTACCTCTTTTAAAGTCTATATGGCTTATAAAAAAACTATCGGCTTATCTGATAAAGTGCTTGAAAAAGTAATGACAGTTGTTGCCAAAGCCGGCGGTTTAATAACAGTGCATGCTGAAATGGATGATACAATTGAAAAATTAAGAGATGAGTATGCCTTAAGTGGGAAAGTGTCACCGGAATATCATGCTAAATCGAGGCCTCCACATACAGAAAGCGATGCTGTGAAAAAGGTCATTAACATGGCCGGTGAAACTAAATGTCCATTGTATATTGTTCATGTATCAGCAAAAGAATCTATATTGCATATTGCAAAAGCCAGGAAAAAAGCGCAATTGGTTTTTGCAGAAGTATGCCCTCATCATTTATTGCTTGACGACTCCAGGTATAATGATGATTTTGAAAAAGCCTGTGCATTTGTATTAAGTCCGCCATTACGTAAGGATGTGGATTCGGCTGCTTTGTGGCAAAAAATAGAAGAATTTATAGTTCAAACAACAGGCACTGATCATTGCCCGTTTACACTTAAGCAAAAATCTGCCGGCAGAGATGATTTCAGAAAAATACCAAATGGTGCAGGCAGTGTGGAGCACAGGATGGCCTTACTTTATACTTATGGAGTATTAGAAAAAAGGATAAGTATTAATCGCTTTGTAGAAATCACCTCAACAAACGCAGCAAAAATATTCGGGCTATATCCAAAAAAGGGAGTTATAGCAAAGGGCTCGGATGCAGATATTATTATCTGGAACCCGGAAATAAAAAATGTTATATCAACACAAAGCCATCACCAGAATAGTGATTTGAATATTTTTGAGGGCTTTTCTACTATGGGTGCAGCCGAGTACGTTTTTACAAAGGGCATAACGGCTATTGAAAATGGTAAATTAATAAATGAACCTAAAGGACTTTTCTTAAAAAGAAAATAATAATTTACTTGTTTTTGATTTTGCCAGTGTGCAAAAGACAAAGTGGTTTCTCTTATAATTTCAAATAGCACACGGATGCTTCGATTTTGATCAAACAATTTATCCAGATAACAAGAAAAATGTTATATCAACACAAAGTCACCATTAAAAATTCATTATTATTCCTTTGTTTTTTCGATTTCAGGGTCTTTAATATCCTTATCAGCGAAAGCACTCATATCAAAGCCACTTTTAAAATGTAAATCTCTTTGTGGAAAAGGAATCTCGATATTATGTTCCTTGAATTTTTTAAACAAGGCATAATACAGCCTGCTTCTTAAAACACCGGGCCTTTGAATGTATTTTGTTGTCCATACACGCAATAAAAAAACCAATTCGCTATCACCAAAATCATCAAAAAGCACATCTGCCGGGGGATTTTTAAGCACTCCTTCTTCATCCTCTGCAACTTCTTTAAGGAGTTTTTTAATAACTTCAGGATTTTCTTTATAATGTACAGGCACTTTAAAATTAAACCTTACTCTGCGGTCATTGTGGCTCCAGTTAATAACAGTAGAGCTTATCAGATTAGAATTCGGAACTATAATGGTTATATTGTCATTTGTCAATATCCTGCTCGCTCGGGAAGAGATATCAATAACATCACCGGCTATTCTTTCATCATTTTCAGTAATTATTTCAATCCTGTCGCCTACTTTAACAGGCCTTTCCATTAGAATAACCAACCCACTTACAAAATTGTTTGTTATACTCTGCAAGCCAAAACCAATACCAATACCAAGTGCACCTGCCAAAATTGCAATAAAGCTAAGGTCTATACCTGTAGTTTGGATTATTATGGTAAAACCAATAACCAATATTACATACCTGATCATTGTGCTTATAGCCTGCCTAATACCAATTTCAACTTTATATTTAACAAGAAGCCTGTTTTGTATAAGCTTTTTAAGCTTAGAAGACAAGTATAATAACAGTGAAATCGAAATAATGAGATATAATATCAAAGAAAGGTCTATTTCACTTTTACCCAGTTTGAATAATGGATAATTAAGTACAATCTTTACTTTCTCATAAAATGACAAAATATATTCCATGTTTTGTTTGCTTTAATGCTATAATTAATTAAAACGGAAAAAGAATTGGAATCATAAAGGTAGCAATAATCCAGAAAATAATATTTAAAGGAGTCCCAACTCTTATAAAATCCATAAAACGAAAATTACCTACTCCGTAAATCATTGTATTTGTCTGATAACCAACAGGAGTCATAAAGCTTGAAGAAGCAGCAAATGTAATAGACATAAGAAACGGTCTTGCATCAACATCCATGCTCACTGCAGCAGCGCTTTTTCGAAATATTTTTCAGCCTCATTAGCCTGGCTATATCCATGATAAAGCTTAACAATTTCTTTAGCCAATCTCTTTTTAACATCACGGGGATGGATGTTGTTTTCAGTTAAATCTTTCTCAAGCTTTCTTAAATCTTGATATCTGGATTC
>JAWOBS010000347.1:0-14693 GCA_046484145.1 Bacteroidales bacterium | reverse complement strand
ATAATATCAACGCCATATGTTTTGGTGAGTTCTTCTAACCTGCATGAGACATTTACCGCATCAGAAATTACTGTTGTTTCGATTCTCTCATCTTCGCCTATTGTTCCAAGCACAGAAAATCCTGTATGTATGCCAATTCCAATTTTTATTGATTTCAAAATATCCTTTTCACATTTTTGATTAAAAACCCTTAGCTTTTTAGACATTTCTGCTGCACAACTCAATGCACTTGATGGGCATCCCGGGAATAATGCCATAATACCATCACCCAGATACTTATCAATAAAACCATTGTTTTTTCTAATTACCGGTCCCATTTCCCTTAGAAATGAATTTAGAAAATCAAACAATTCTTTAGGTGGTATATTTTGAGAGATATTTGAAAAAGACCTGATGTCAGCGAAAAGAATAGTTATATTCTGTTCAATTGAATCGCCGGCCTTTAGCTCTGTAATACCTTTTTTACCAATTAAATTAATAAATTCTTTTGGTACAAACCTTCCAAAAGCTTTGTTTATTTCTAACAGTTGCTTATTTGTATCTTCAATCAACTGCCTTTGTAATCTTCTTTTTTTATCTGCCGGAGATTCTCTGACATAAAGCAGGGCAAAAACAATGAGGTTAACAAATTCTACGGTAAGTTCATATCTGCCGGTTAAGACGACAAAAAGTGCAATTTCAAAGTTCCATGATATAGCAACAAACATAAATGCTGCATGTCCGCCAAAATACCAGGCAGTAAACATGGTAATTATAATAAATGAAGTAAACATAACTCCATCAAAAAGATTCAGATCATAATAGTTGCCAAATATTTTTAATGAAGTCAGATGAATATCTACTGTAGATATAAAACTTTCTCTGTAGATAAACAGAAAAGAAATTAATAAAATCAGGAATACAGCAATCAGGAAGTAGTACTTATCATTCTTTATTTTATTAATAACATTATTCAAAACAGCAAGTATTAAGATTATTTAGCAATAATACTAAAATATTCTTACAAAAATCATTTTTTGAAGATATTTAAAGCATAAAAATGTTTAAAATAAAAGCCACTGCCGATTACCCGACAGTGGCTTCTTTAAAATTATAACATCTTACATTTTCATTCCACCACAAACGGTTATAACTTGCCCTGTAATATATTCAGAGAGGTCTGAAGCAAGGAATAATGCAAGGTTAGCAACATCTTCAGATTGTCCTGATCTTTTTAATGGAATTTTTTCAATCCATTCCTTTTTAACATCTGCCGGTAATTTAGCAGTCATTTCTGTTTCAATAAAACCGGGAGCAATTGCGTTGCATCTAACATTTCTTGATCCAAGCTCCTGGGCTACAGATTTTGTAAAACCTATCATTCCTGCTTTAGAAGCGGCATAATTTGATTGTCCTGCATTGCCTCCAATACCAACTACAGAAGACATATTTATTATAGAGCCTGACCTTTGTTTGAGCATGATTCTTTGAATTGCCTTAGTCATATTAAAAACTGACTTAAGATTAATCCTGATTACATCATCCCAGTATTCTTCAGTCATTCTCATAAGAAGAGTATCCCTGGTAATACCAGCATTATTAACCAGAATGTCAATCTGGCCAAATTCATCTTCAATATTTTTGATAAGTTCTTCGGCATCTTCAAGCTTGCTTGCATCTGAAGCATATCCTTTTGCTTTTACATTTAAAGCTGTAAGCTCTTTTTCCAGGGCTTTAGCATTATCGTCATAAGCCAGGTCAGAAAAAGCAACATTTGCTCCATGTTGTGCAAACGTAATTGCTATAGCTTTGCCAATTCCTCTTGCACCTCCGGTCACAAGAGCTGTTTTACCTTCTAAAAGTTTTGCCATAATAATATTAGTTTAATTTGCAACATATTGAAATTCACAGCAATACGTTGATGTTGTTCTTACTGGTTTGTTTTAATTTTGTCAAAGTTAGTTAAAAAATATTTTTACAACAAGCTATATCCATCGTACAAGGCTAAAGTCTTGCCTGTGAGGCATTAATTGATTCTTTGGAAATATCCTAAAGCCGTAATTAAATACTCCGGCTTTATTTGCAGGCACTTCGCATTCGTAGCTGACAATACTTTTGTCCGCATTAACCTTTTTCATTTCTTCAACAAGTACCAATTCAATCTCATCAAATGAATCCTCAATAAAAACAACTTCTACGCCAATATCATCCGGGTTGATTTCATTAACATCTAGTATAATCCTGGCATGAAACTTATCACCGAGCAATAAGGCTTTATCGGATGTATTCATTAGTTGTTTTTCAATTACCTCTATACTTTCCCAGTCTCTTGCAATTTGGTTTTTCCATGAAGAATAATCTCTTGCCTTTTGATAATTATTTTCTTTGATAAGTTTACTTCTTTCAAACAATGGGTTGTAATGTTGTTTGAAATAGTCGTCCATCATTCTTTTATTAGTAAAATGTGGAGCAACCTGTGCAATATTATTTTTCACACATTTCACCCAATCCTCCGGTATGTTCTTCTTATTTCTTTTATAGAACAAAGGAATAATTTCATTTTCAAGTGTGCTATAAATAATTTCTGCATCAAGTTCATTTTGAAAATCCTGGCTGTCGTATGTTTTTTCTTCTTTAATTGCCCAGCCTGCTTCAGGTTTATATCCTTCAGCCCACCATCCATCGAGTACGCTAAAATTCATTACGCCATTAAGCACAGCTTTTTGCCCGCTTGTGCCGGAAGCCTCCAGAGGCCTGGTCGGAGTGTTTAGCCAAATATCCACACCTTTGACTAATGCTGCACCAAGCTCCATGTCATAGTCTTCAAGGAAAAGAATCTTACCCATGAATTCAGGTTTCTTTGAGATTTCCACAATATGCTTTATAAGGTCTTGTCCTGCTTTATCTGCAGGGTGTGCCTTGCCGGCATATATGAATTGAATCGGCATATCAGGATTATTAACCAACTTTGAAAGCCTTTCCAGATCGTTAAAGATAAGGTGAGCTCTTTTGTAAGTAGCAAATCTTCTGGCAAAGCCAACAGTTAATACTTCATCATTCAATGCATCTATCAACTGATATATTTTCTTTGGAGTTGTTGGTTTTACACCTAAGCCTGATGTTAATCTCTTTTTTAAATACTCTTTCAAATTTCTCCTTTGGAAATTTAGCATTTTCCAAATGGTTTCATCGTCTATTTTATAAACCTTCTCCCATTGTTTTGGGTTAGAAACATCATTAAGAAAATCATCGCCAAAGTTTTCCAGGTATAACTCCTGCCATTCTTTAGCAGTCCATGTACCGTAATGCACACCGTTAGTAACGTGTGAGATATGCAATTCATCAGGGAAATATCCCGGAAATAGATTTTTAAACATATCCCTGGAAACCTTTCCATGAATTTTACTAACTCCATTTACTTCCTGTGCCAGTTTTGCAGCCAGGACGCTCATTGAGAAATCTTCATCATTATTCGTTACGTCCATTTTCCCGAGGCTCATAAATGTATTCCAGCTTATACCAAGTCTGTCTGCATAATGAGGCATATATGTTCTCAACATATCTTCACTGAAAAAGTCGTGACCGGCAGGAACTGGTGTGTGTGTAGTGAAAAGGCTGGAACTTCTGACAATTTCCTTAGCTTCATAGAATGATAATTTGTCTTCCTGTACAAATTTTCTCAATCTTTCAAGGCCAGTAAATGCAGCATGTCCTTCATTACAATGGAATATTTCTGGCTTAATATTAAGCTCATCCAATAATCTTATCCCACCAATTCCTAAAAGGAATTCTTGTTTAAACCGATTTTCCCAATCACCACCATATAGTTGATGAGTAATAAATTTATCTGCTGAATTATTTTCAGGGATATCAGTATCCATAAGGTATAAAGGTATCCTGCCTACATCAATTTTCCATATCTTGGCATGTAATGTCCTGCCTGGAAAAGCAATTCTGATTTTTACCCATTCGTCATTTTCATTTTTGACAGGAACTGCCGACATATGAGAAAAGTTATGTGGCTGGTATGTAGCCATTTGTTCACCCTGTACAGTCAGGTTTTGTGTAAAATATCCATATCTGTATAATAAACCTATACCAATCATATTTACATTGTCATCACTGGCTTGCTTTAAGAAGTCGCCTGCCAGAACTCCCAGGCCACCGGAATATATTTTCACCGAGGAATGTAAACCATATTCCATGCTGAAGTAGGCAATAGTTTCTTCTTTTTTATTCTCAGCCTGTTTCATATAAGCGTTAAACTTATTGCTTATATCATTAAACTTATTCATAAAAGCTTCATTCCTGATGAGATTATCGTAGTCTTCTACTGACAAATTATCCAGTAGTACTAATGGATTGCCTTTATATTGCTCCCAAAGAGAAGAGTCTATCATTTTAAAAAGATCTTCAGCCTCAGGAGTCCACGTCCACCAAAGATTTCTTGCAATTGTCAAAAGAGCTGACAATGGTTCAGGAATATGTGTTTCAATCCTTATCTTCTTCCACTTTGGTTTAATACCGGGAATCTTGGAAATTTCGGCAATCTTAACAGGCAGCTTTTTATCCTTGTACTGCTCTAACCTGGATGCTGATTTTTGAAGTGCAATATCGTAGGCCCTGTAGTAATTTTCGATTAGTTTTTCCCATAGAGCTTCATTCGCTATTTCAAAAGATTTCTTTCTTGCTTCTAACAGATTTGAGTGTATTGTTTTTTCATCATTTTCATTATCACCGATTAAATTTCCTGCTCCATCTTCGCCGGCACAAGTCGTTATGTGATTTACCATATTATTAATCACATCACTGTCATTATCATCATTCCTTTCAATAACAGCAACAGCTTTTCCTGCATCTTTGAAGTTTTGTTTCACCCAAATTCCAAATCCGGCAAGTGAAGTTGTGATAGTAGGTACTTTAAATGCGATGCTTTCCAGGGGTGTGTATCCCCAAGGTTCATAGTATGATGGAAAAACAGACATATCTACTCCGAGTAAAGCGGAATAATACTCCAGGTTAAGTGCTCCATCATTTCCGTCAAGGTAGGCCGGGAAAAATACAACTTTAACTTTATCGTCAGGATGATTTCTTAAGCCTGCTTTTTTTAAACGAAACAGAATAGGATCTGAATTTTCATCAACTAGTTTATGAGTAGAATATTCGTTGGTTATTGGGTTAGAAAAATCCGGCTTTTTCGCTCTTTCAATAACTTCCGGCCTGATTCCGGTTTGATTAGCCGGAATAAAAATAAATGCGACAATATTATTTGGGATATTTTTTTTATTAATCTCACCCAGGGCATCAATAAAAAGGTCTATACCTTTATTTTTGAATTCGTATCTGCCGGAGGTGCATATCAAAAATGAATTATCCGGAATGTCTTGATTCGTAAGTCCTTTAGCCAGATTTAGAAGGCTTTTCCTTGATTCATTTCTACTTGAGGAGAAATCTTCCGGTTTTGGTAATAAAGAATGATCAAAACCATTAGGAGTAACAACATCAGGAGTTTTTTCCAGTAATTTTGAACATTCCTTAGATGTTATATCACTAACAGTTGCAAAAGCATCAGAAAATTTCGCTGTGATTTTTTCCATACTGTTTTTGGAAATAACGCCAAGTTCTTCAGCTTTTGTATCAGGGTCAATGTCGTTAAGCATGCTGTACAATTTCATTCCATGGCCGGCAATAGACCTTCCAAGTGTTGTAGCATGAGTAGTAAAGACAGTACCTGCTTGTGGGATTTTATCTTTTACATATAAAACACCTGAGCCGGTCATCCATTCATGGAAATGTGTTATAAGCTTGTCTTTTGCCGACAGGTGATATTCGTAGAAGCTTTCGATGACTTTACCTGCAGCATAGCCAAACATAGTCGGCTCAGTATAGTCCCATTGTCCGCTAAGTGAATTAAGGCCGAATTTAAGCCACAAATCAGTAAATATTTTATCCTTATCAGAAAATAAAGGAGTAAAATCTACCAGGAAAGCAATAGGCTCACCCGGTATATTCCAGCGTCCAATTCTGATATGTATACCTTCCTTAGCAGCCCTTTTTCGCCATGATCTGTAAATCTGTTTATCTTCGGTGAATTCTGGATTTACATGAGTTTCTTTCCAAACATCCGGGCCAATGCATATGTAATTATCATTGAACTGTTTTGTGAGTTCAAGAGCTTTTGAACTTATTACAGTATGAATACCGCCAATTTTATTACATACTTCCCAGCTTACTTCAAAAATGTAATCAGGTTTTTTAAAATTTTCTGACATAATTATTATTAAATTAAATTTATATTACTTTTTTTCCAAAAAACTTATGAAAATACAAATAATTAATGTTTTAGAGGTTTCCATTTTTCATAAGATATTAACATCTATGCAAATGTTTGCATAAGCTTTATTTAAAAATATAAATAAAAAGAAAAAGTTTAATACTGAGCAAAAGCACAATGCTAAAAAGTATAAATCAAAAAAACAGCAAAACTATTTTGATTTCTTAGCTTTAGTTGTATTCCGGGCTTTAGCCGGCTTCTTTTTATTAGTTGATTTTTTCTTATTTTCTTTACATTTCTCTTCAACAAGCATTGTAAAGTCAGACAAAACATTCATATAATTTATAAATGCCTCATATGGAGAATTATAAGGATTAAAATATTTATGTACATCACCGTCAGAGAACCATTTTGTACACATATAATAAAAGTTGTCACTAACCTGCAGATATCGCCATATTTTAATTATCTCATCATCTTTGCATTTTTCGACAAGACCGGCAATATTGTAAAGTTTATTAAAGGCTTCGTCCTGAAGTTCGTTGCCCAGCCATGCCGTAAGGTCTCTTTCTTCATCTGCCCAGGATATTGGGTAGGGGATATGCAGAGGAGATGCAGGTTGCAGGGTGTTTGACACTTCTGATACAGTTTGGAATTTATAGTCAGTTTTAGATAAAACCACATCGGGCAAGAATTTCAAGAATTCAAATATTCCGGTTTCAGCCCATTGATGCTCACCAAAAGTTTCATAATCCATAAAAAGATTTACTACTTCAGTTTTTGGCCCCAATGCATTTAACCATCCTGCAAATTTCTCAGTTGTAAGAGGCCATTCGCTCCATTTTTTTTCAGAGAATCGGAAAGCTATATCATCTGATAATTGGAAGTTTTTCATTAGTAATTTCAGCTTTGGGTTTGCTGCGCTGCAATACATTAGATTTGGGCTCTTCCAACCCAGAACGTGTTTAGCACCTTCGGTAAGCATAGTTTTATATCCCAGGTCAAAGACCATATTTCCAATCTCATCGGAATAAATAAGCTCTGTATTTCTGAATACTTTGGGTTTTTGTCCAAATAACTGTTTGATTTTGTCTGAATGCATTTTTACTTGTGTAGCAAATTCAGTTTTGCTGTTTAAAGAAGCAAGTGAATGGCTATAAGTTTCTGCAAGAAATTCTACGCATCCGGTATTTGCAAGCTTCTGGAAGCTTTTAATTACACTTGGTGCGTACATTTCAAGTTGCTCTAGTGCAGATCCACTTATGCTAAAGCTTATTTTGAAATTATCTCCATGCTTTTTTATAATGTTCAGGAGTATATTGTTGGCAGGCAAGTAGCATTTTTCTGCAATCTGCTGCATAATGAAACTGTTGGCATAGTCATCAAAATAATCATGGTTTTTCCCTATATCAAAAAATCTATAAGTTCTTAGCCTGAAAGGTTGATGAATCTGAAAATAAAAACAAATTGATTTCATGTGTTTATAATTTTTTAATTTGGCTAAAGAAACCTTCTGTTTTATAATGCTTTGGTTATTAATTGTTTAACTATTGAGGTTTCGTTAGCAAAATTTTGTAATACAGCTTATTTAATTTACCCGTTCTAAGTGTTTTATTTAATTTGTGTTTTTATGGTAATATTATGTTGAAAAAAAACTTTTTGATTTTTATAATAGTTTTTTGTACTCTTCTTTAACTTTTTGTCCAGCTTGATCCCACTTAATATTGTCGACTTCTTCTTTCCCGTAATTTTTAAACATATTAGGCAGTGAGGAATAATGCAATAATCCGTGAATAGCATCTGCCATTGCATCAATATCCCAGAAGTCAACTTTAATGGCATGTTTTAATACTTCTGCAACCCCGGATTGTTTGGAAATAATAACCGGCACATTGCTCCTCATAGCTTCAAGTGGAGAAATACCAAAAGGTTCAGAAACAGACGGCATAACATAAACATCACTCATTCCAAACATTTTATCCACATCATCGCCCCGGAGAAAGCCTGTAAAGTGAAATTTATCAGCGATGCCAAGTTTTGCCACCCTTTTTATCATTTTTGGCAGAAGATCTCCACTGCCGGCCATAACAAACCTGACATTATCATCCTTTTGTAAAACCTTACTTGCTGCTTCAATAAAATATTCGGGGCCTTTTTGGTAAGTAATCCTGCCGAGGAAAGTCACAATTTTTTCCTTGACATTTTTTTTGTAATCATTTTTAGAATCCAGCTCGTTTGGTTCAACACCATTATGGATAGTGACCACTTTATCAGCAGGCACGCCGTATCTGTTTATTACAATGTTCCTGGTAAGATTGCTAACAGCTATAACCTTATCTGCTGCATGCATTCCTGTTCTTTCAATCTTATAAACATCCTGATTAATATTTTCTCCGGATCGGTCAAATTCAGTAGCGTGCATATGAACAACAAGTGGTTTGCCGCTAATTCTTTTTGCTTCCATACCGGCGTAATATGTTAGCCAGTCATGAGCGTGGATAATGTCAAATTCGTGCTCCGAAGCTATGGTTGCCGCAATTAATGCATACCTTTTTATTTCATCATAAAGATTTTTTCCATAACCTCCCGAAAATTCAAATTTTTGGGCTTTGAAGTCTTTTTTCTCAATTTCAGTGCTCTTTTCTAATAACTCAAAATATTCTTCCTCAGTTGTATATGGAAGTAAAGTGGAGTCTATTTGAAGAAATGAAGTTTTATTCCAATGCTCTTTATAAAGTTCATCAGTAACATTAACCTCTATATCGCTTGCATTTACCAGTCTTATGCTACCGGGATTTTCGTCTCCATAAGCTTTGGGTACAACAAAAATTATTTCCACTCCACATTTGTTAAGAGCCTTAGTAAGTCCAAAACAAGCTGTTCCCAGCCCTCCGGAAATATGTGGAGGAAACTCCCATCCAAACATTAAAACTTTCATCTTCTATATTTTTTTATTTGACTTTCTTTTTGATTTTTTCTTATACTTTTTAATCATTTCGTTAACTCTAAGCAGAGCCGCAACACTTGGAGCAAACGATATTGCTCCACATGCATTATGAGGAGGATCGCCTTCATGAATTTCAGACATGGTGCCAATTCCTCTTTCTTCAATTGTTTGTTCAAAACCTTTGTAAACCGGCTCAATAAGTTTAAGACCAATCTCGTTATAAATGCTAAAATAACTTGCAGCAAAATGTTCTAACAGCCACGGCCAAACAGTACCCTGATGCATTGCCAGGTTTCTTTGATTATGGTCGCCTTTGCAAATGCCCCTATATCCCGGATCTTTCGGAGATAAGGTCCTGAGACCCCTTAGTGTTAGCAACTGTTGATAGCAAGTATCAATGACTTTTTGTTTATGTTCTTTTTTCAGAGGGCTGAAGGCAACTGAAGTTGCAATAATTTGGTTAGGCCTGATGCAGGTATCTTGTTTGCCATTTACAACAAAATCAGCTAAACACTGGTTGTCTTCATTCCAGAAAACTTCAAAAAATGCATCAGGAATTTGTCCTTTAATACTGCTGATTTTTTCAGTGAATTTTTTATCATCATCTGCCTCAGCAAGGTTTTCAGTAAAAGACAAGGCATTATACCATAAAGCATTTAACTCAACAACATATCCATAACGTGGTGTTACACAAATATTATCAACATGTCCGTTCATCCAGGTATGTGCTGCCAGATCTTCAGAAGTTTTGAGTAAGCCATTATTATCCATTGTTATTCCTTTATATTTACCTGAAGAATAACTGTTAATAATAAGTTTAAGAGGCTTTTTATATTTATTCCATATTTCTTTTTTATTATTGTTTTTAGCAACATATTGCTGTATAGCCCATATAAACCACAATGGAGTATCGATTGAGTTATATGTAGTTTTGTTTTTGTGTCCTGTTTCAGGAAAGTAAGGGCCACTCATCTGCTTAAGCATAGTGTCTATTGCCCTTAAAAAATCATCATTATTATTTGTTGTTAATGCAAGGCCGGGTAGAGAAATAAAAGTAAACCTGCCAATTCTGTCGTACCATGGATAACCTGCAATAACTTCGGTGTCGCCGTTTCTTTTTGAGAAAAATTGCTCGGCAGAATTTATAAGGCAATTTTCAAAATTTGTTCTTGGAATTCTTTCTTCAATTTCTTTATTAAAGAGCCTGGTCAGTGTTGCAGGGTTTTTCTCAGCAGTGGCAGCAGAGAAGATTACAGAATCTCCCTTTTTTATATCTACCTCAAAAAAACCGGGTACATATAAATCCTCAAGAGATTCATATCCCCTGTTTTGCTCCTGGATATATTCAATGTCTCTGTACCAGTCTGGTGCATGGACATACTCGGAATTTTTCTTTGACAGTTGCATATAAAGAGGAGAGTATCCATTATACATTTTCGTTTTTATACCATTAGCAATGCTTTCGTATTTTGTGTTAAGGTCAATATTCTGTTTGCTCAAACGGTGTATATTCCTGAAAGCCAGAAAAGGTTTGATTCTGAGCTTTGTTGGAGAATGTGCTTCGACGAGTGTATATTTAATCAAAACACGTTCTTCATGTTTTGCAAATAAGGTTTCTTTTGTCAAAATAACGCCACCAACGCGGAAAGTAACAGTAGGAATAGGATTAGTTGAAAAGTCCCTGATATATTTATGCCCTTTAGGGTTGTAACTTCCCGGATATTTATTTATGCCAATGTTGAATTCTGCTTCTCTTTGTATGATAGTTTCATCAACTTTAGATAGAAGCACATGGTTTTCTCCGTCTAGCTTTGGTTGCGGACAAATCAATAAGCCATGGTATTTCCTGGTGTTACAACCTATAATTGTTGTACAGGCAAAGGACCCTGACCGGTTACTGCGAATAAGCTCTTTGTTTAGTGAATATTCGAGGTTTATAAGCTGGTTTTTTTCAAACGTAATGTAGTTCATAAATACTTATATGACAGTTGTGAATTTTGGTGAAATACAAATTTAACTTTTTTTATCTGAATTTTTATACTATATGTTTTAGTTTAAATACAAAAATTAAATAAAAGCAAAAGGAGAATTATTATTAATGTTGAAAATCTTGTTTAGTAAGGGAGATAGTAATTAAATAAAGATTTTGGGTAAGATTAATTTAATAGAAATTTAATATTACTATTTAAGCTTAGTTTTTTCTCTATGTCACCAGTGGTTTATGCAGGTCACTCAATTGTTTCCTTTAGGTCAACCCGAGTTTTCAGCGTGTAATCCAGAGCCATTAACACGAGAATCCCGAGGTTTACTGTAAGGTTTTTTAAAACTACATTTAACAGCTATATTTTTTCTGTTTTTCTTTTGAGTATCCTGAATTTTAATAGAATTTTTCGAATAAGACTAAAAAGCAGTCAGGAAAGTCTCCTTGCCTTAATTTATCTCTGAATGCTTCTGCTTTAATCCTGTTTGGGAACTCACCGAGTATAAGGCGGTATATACGAGTATCGTTTGTTGAAGAAACTTGTATGTAAGCTGTAGTCTCGAATTGGCTCTCATAGGCAGAAGCAAGTGATATAAGCTTATCCGTGCTTGTATAGCTTGCAACCTGCACACCATATCCTGTTGGTTTGACAGCCTTTAACTCTTTTAAATAGAAACCGGAAGGAATATTATTTATGTCATTACTAACAGATTCATTTGTGTCATTAGTTTCATCAATTACAATGCTTGTAGTTTCTGATTCGGTTTCGGTTTTTGCATTGCTGTCATCTTCTTTGCTTTCAGTTGCATCAGCATCTTCAATTACATTTTCATCGTCTTCAGTGTTGACTTTAGTACTAACCGGGTCATTAATCTTTGCTAATTCAACATCATTATTCTCTTCTTTTGTTTCATTTTCTTCTTGATTATCAGTAGATTGAGAAG
The DNA here is from genome assembly GCA_046484145.1 of Bacteroidales bacterium. Classification (GTDB taxonomy): domain Bacteria; phylum Bacteroidota; class Bacteroidia; order Bacteroidales; family UBA7960; genus PWND01. Next base: position 2,568 of record JAWOBS010000347.1, on the reverse strand, counting down.
TATTGAATAATTTTGCAAAATCAGGTAAAGGTTTTTCTTTATCATCAAACTCAATAGATTTAGACACTGTAGTTTCTTTTTCTTCATTTGATTCATTGCCTTGCTGCGCGAAGAGTTCCTGCGCTAATTCCATATCTGCTACTTGCTGTTGTTCATTTCCTGTTTCTTGGTGGGCTTTGGCTCTTGCTTCATAAGCCTCTGCAAACTCAGGATTAAGCTTAATTGCTTTGTCCAGATCTCTTACAGCCCCATAGTGATCGTTAGTTTTAGCTCTTGCTAATGCGCTATAATAATAAGCATTAGGATTGTTTTTTAAGTCCATTGCCGCCCTTTTAAGGTCGTTCAGTGCTTCGGGATATTGTTCAAGATAGTATAATGACATTCCTCTGTATAGATAACCTTCAATATAAGAGGGATTCAGCCTTAATGCAATCTCAAAATCCTGCAATGCTCTGGCATATTCTTTCAGATAAATATTTGCTTGTCCTCTTTTAAAGAATGCAATAAAGTCCGGATTTAGCTGTATAGCAGTGGTATAATCTTGTATGGCTCCGTGATAATTGCCCATTTCAACTTTTGCTACGCCTCTGAAAAAATGCGATTGATCGGAAAACTTAGGGTCAAGTTCAATGCTTACAGTAAAATCTTTAATTGCTGCTTCGTAATTTTTAACTTCATTATAAGCTAATCCTCTGTATAAGAAAGCTTCAGCATAGAGAGAGTTAAGTTCTATAGCTTCACTAAAACTATTTATGGCTTCCTCATAATTTTTACTAACACCCTTTTGTACACCTTCTCTAAACTTTGCCCTTGCTTTAAAAACATTTTCTTGTTCAGGTTGAGAAAAAACATTTAAAGCAAAGATCAATAATGCAATAGTCGAAATGATTCTCATAGTATTATTATTTTTTATTCTTTTTTAATTTTTCAGATAAGACAGTATTTTCCTTTTCCAGTTTAGATATTACTTCTTTGAGGTTTTCTATTTCATCAATAAGTTTTTTGTTTTCCTGCATTTGTCTTTCGTATGCTGCTTTATTATCAGTAATATCGTTAGCAATTTTAAATATTTTAATGATATTGCCTTCATTATCATAAATAGGAGCATAGGTTTCCATCAAATCATATGTTTTACCATTGATGTTCAGTTTTGTTTTTTCCTTTTTAATTATACCATTTTTCAGGTCTTCCCAGAACTTTTTATATTCTTTTTTCTGTTCTTCGGAAAATTCAACTCTATAAGCATGATGCTTACCTATTGCTTCATCTCTTGATATTCCGAGGAATTTGCAATAAGAGTCGGAAATATTAATAACATATCCGTCAAGGTCATATTCCAGAATAAAGCTTGAAGCGTCAAGTGCATTAATTATACCTTCAGTTTCACTGGTTTTTCTTGCCATTTCTTCTTGTGTAGCAGCAAGTTCTTCCATGTTTTGACGCATCTCTTCTTCCTGTGCTCTCATCTCCTCAGCTTGTTGTTGTGATTTTTTGAGCAATTCATTGGTTTTCAGGCTGACTTTTATATTTGAAATAGTAGATGCGACACTTTCTCCAATTTTTTCAACAAATTCTATTTGATGTTTTTCAAATATGTCAAATGATGCTAATTCAATAATGCCGTAGGTAGTTTCATTAAGTTTTAAAGGAACAATGAGCAGAGATTTCGGGCTCTCATTACCTAATCCGGAAGAAACGTTTATATATGATTCCGGGATATCAGTCATATAGATAGTTTTTCCTTCTTTAAAGCATGATCCTACTAAGCCTTCACCGATATTTATTTTTTTCTGCATAAATTTTTGCCTGTCGTATGCAAAGCAGGCAGTCATTTCTAAAAATCTTTTTTCAGCATCACTTTCATTAAGTATGAAAACGCCACCCTGATTTGCTCCAAGATAACTTACAAGATTTTGAATAACTTTAAAGGATAGCGATTCCAAATCGTCATTGTCTAAGCGCAAAATTTCCCCAAACTTAGCATATCCTTCAGTAGCCCAATTTATTTTCTTGTCTTCTTCTTTTCTGTGTTCTTCTTCCTCTCTGGCTTTCAATAGGTTATTTCTCATTTCCAATAATGATTGCCCTAATATATCTTCATCACTCAGTAGTTTTAGTTTAGTTTTCAGGACTCCAATACCTATTTTTGATGAAAAGTCTGTTTTATCAGCTAAACCATCAATAGACTTATTAAGAGCTTCTCCCATTTTTTGAAATTCGTCCCTGGTTTGCATCGTAAAATGCATTTTTTTATCAATTTTACCTTTTGACAGATCTTGCAGGATATTCGTTATCCTTCTTACAGGTACGGTAATATTTCTGGAGATCAACCAGGTAATAAGTATGATTATTGTTATACCAATAATTCCAATTATCAATGAAATAATAAGATCCTGGTTTGCACTACTTGATATCACATTAATCGGAACACTAATACCAACTGTCCAGTATGAGTCTATACCCTCAAGGTTTATTGGCGCAAAACTAATATAGCAATTACTTTGGCTGTATTCATCATAAATTATTGAGGAGAATTTTTCTCCGGCTTTGATTCTTTCTTCAATATTA
>JAWOBS010000332.1:0-9759 GCA_046484145.1 Bacteroidales bacterium | reverse complement strand
TTTAGAAATAATGGTGGTGCTCGCAGAATTACAGCTACAATTATAGGTTAGCAAAGTTTTGCATTACTGAACTTCATTTGCAATTATTTGTTATAGTATAAAATATTACTATAATTTTTTTCACTATGGCAGAAAATAAAAATAATACAGCAAAAGTTGAAATATCAGGAATGTCTTGCAGTAATTGCGCTCTTGGTGTTAAGAAAAAACTTGAAAAAGACGGTTTTAAAAATGTAAATGTTGAACTGTCTTTTGAAGAAGCTACTTTTAATTATGATAATGAAGAAGACATAAAAAAAGCCATAAAAAGCATAGAGTCTCTGGGTTATAAAGCATGGACCGATAAATCAGGGAAAGGCAAAAAAAGTTTTTTTACTATTGAAAGAAAATTCTGGTTTTCGGCTTTCTTTACGGTGCCTTTAATATTGGCAATGTTTATTCCTTGGGATTTTCTTCATAATGATATTTTTCAGTTATCACTGACCATTCCGGTTTTTATTATTGGTTTTTTCCACTTTGGTAAGAGTGCATTCAATTCATTAAAGTCCGGCGTGACGAATATGGATGTTCTGATTTTCCTGGGTAGTACTGCTGCTTTTGTATATAGCCTGATAGGCACAATTTACGGTTTAGGGCATGATTATTTGTTTTATGAAACATCCGCTAGTATTATCTCTATTGTTTTATTGGGTAATATGCTTGAACATAGATCGGTAAACAAAACCACATCGGCTATAGATGAGCTGGTTTCTTTACAAAAGGCCAAAGCAAAAGTCATTACACAGGAAATGCATGAAGGTGCAGAAACTATTAGAGAGGTTGATGCAGATACGGTTAAGGAAGGAGAGACTGTGCTTGTTAATACAGGTGATAGCGTTCCCGTTGATGGCGAAATATACTGGGGTGGAGGCAGCCTTGATGAAAGTATGATATCAGGAGAAAGCATACCGGTTGATAAAGTTAAAGGTATGAAGGTTGTTGCAGGAACAATTCTTCTTAACGGAAATATTAAAGTGAAAGCAACTGCAACAGGTAATGCCACTGTTCTGTCCCAGATTATTGAAATGGTTAAAAATGCGCAAAAGGACAAGCCGAAGCTTCAAAATCTTGCAGATAAAATAAGTACAATCTTTGTACCTCTTGTTATTGGAATTGCCTTACTTACTTTTGCCGGATGGTACGGTATTGGTGGATTAGCCTTTAAGGAAGCGTTAATGAGAAGCATTGCTGTGCTGGTTATTGCATGTCCATGCGCATTAGGTCTTGCCATTCCAACTGCTGTTGTAGTTGGTTTAGGAAGGTCAGCAAAGAAAGGAATATTGCTTAAAGGAGCCAGTATTTTTGATAAAGTAAATAAAATTGACATTGTCGTATTTGATAAGACAGGAACTCTGACAAAAGGAAATTTTTCAATAAGTAAATTTAAAACACTTAACATATCTGAAGATGAAGCAAAGTCAATATTGTTAAGCCTTGAAAAGCACTCATCACATCCAATTGCGAAAGCTATTGTAGAGGAATTAGATGGATATAAAGACATTACTATTGATAGAATAAATGAGATTAAAGGCTTAGGTATTGAAGCTTATGATGAGGAAGGAAATAAATATTCTGCCGGTTCATTTTCTATGGCTTCTAATGTGACAGATGAAGATTACCATAATATATATCTGCTTAAAAATGAGAAACTTATTGCTTATATTGATATTAAAGATGAAGTAAAGCCCGAGGCCGAAAAAACAGTTAAATACCTGAAAAGTCTTGGTATAAAAACTGTTTTATTAAGCGGCGATCGTGACAGCAGATGCAGGGAGGTCGCAGAACAGCTTGGAATAGACGAGGTATATTCAGAAATGTTGCCGGATCAAAAGCTGGATGTTATAGAGAAATTGTCTAAAAAAGGTAAAGTTGCAATGGTTGGTGATGGTATAAATGATGCTCCATCACTAGCAAAAGCACATGTTGGCATAAGCATGAGCAATGCAACTCAGGTTGCGGTGAAATCAGCAGAGGTTGTACTGCTAAAAGGCAATTTATCACTGCTCTCAAAAGTATTTCATACATCAGGGTTGACAATACGAACAGTGAAGGAAAACTTATTCTGGGCATTCTTTTATAATGTCGCCGCAATACCATTGGCTGTATTTGGTCTCCTTACACCAATGGTAGCGGCCGGCGCCATGGCTCTATCAGATGTTATTGTAGTGTCTAATTCCTTAAGGTTAAAAAGAAGAGGTAAAAGAAAAGGCTTATAAATAATCAAATTTCTTTAAGATATTTATAAGCCTTTAAGCTGATTTTTATGAATAAAATCTAACCATTCATAGATAATAAAAATTCTTCATTTGTTTTTGTATGCCTTATTTTCTCCATTAAGAATTCCATAGCCTCAAGAGCTGTCATGTCTGCCATGAACTTCCTCATTACCCAAATGCGATTCATCATTTCTTTATTAATGAGCAGGTCTTCACGTCTTGTGCCGGAAGCAATGATATCAATAGAAGGAAATACCCTTTTATTTGATAATTTCCTGTCCAGTTGAAGTTCCATGTTTCCTGTACCTTTAAATTCTTCGAAAATAACCTCGTCCATTTTACTGCCTGTATCAATTAAAGCTGTGGCTATTATTGATAAAGAGCCGCCATTTTCAATATTACGGGCAGCGCCAAAGAAACGTTTTGGTTTATGAAGAGCATTAGCATCAACACCCCCTGAAAGTACTTTACCTGAGGCAGGTGCAACAGTGTTGAAAGCTCTTGCAAGACGAGTAATACTATCCAGTAATATTACAACATCATGGCCACATTCAACCATTCTTTTTGCTTTATCTAAAACAATATTTGATATTTTAACATGTCTTTCAGCGGGTTCGTCAAATGTTGAAGAAACCACTTCTGCTTTAACGTTTCTGGCCATTTCTGTGACCTCTTCAGGCCTCTCGTCAATTAGAAGAACAATTAGATATACTTCAGGATGATTGGCTGCAATGGCATTTGCAATGTCTTGTAGAAGTATTGTTTTTCCTGTCTTTGGTTGCGCAACAATCAGGCCGCGTTGCCCTTTTCCAATAGGAGCAAACATGTCAATTACTCTTACAGAAAGATTTGCAGCAGGATGATCTGTTATGTTGAATTTTTCCTCAGGAAATAATGGTGTTAGAAAGTCAAAAGGCACTCTGTCTCTGACTTCCGCAGGATTGCGTCCGTTGATCTTTTCTACCTTTATCAAAGGGAAATATTTTTCATTTTCTTTTGGTGGCCTTATGCCTCCATTAACTGTATCTCCGGTTTTTAGTCCGAAAAGCTTAATCTGGCTTTGAGATACATAAATGTCATCAGGAGAATTTAAGTAATTGTAATCAGATGATCTAAGAAAGCCGTAGCCATCAGGCATAATTTCCAGGACTCCTTCGGCAGAAATAATTCCGTCAAATTCATATATAGATTCATTGGTCCTTCTTTCATTATTTTTTTGCCTGAAAGCACTTCTCTCTTTATCATGTGTTTTTATCTGAGAGTCTTGCTTTGCATGTTTGCTGTCAGTAGTTTTATCCTGTCTGTGCTCAGAAGCTTTGTTGTCAGTTTTTTGTTCTGACACTTTTGTTTTTTCACTTGAGCCTGCGTGGTTTGTTTCATCATTGGCAGACAAAGTTGTAGATTCAGCATGTGTAGAATCATCACGCTTGGAAACAGGCTTTTTATCTTTTCTGCTGTCCTGGCCTTCTACATTTTGCCATCCTTTTTGCTTATTGCTTTCTTGCTGCGGATTGGATTTTTTATCTGATGATTTTTCTTCTATTCTTTTTGAATCAGTTTTTATATTACTGTCTTTTTTTGGCTTATTCTGCTGATTGGTACTCTGCTTTTGAGCTGGCTTCTGGTTAGATATTTTTGCCTTAGCTTGCTTTTCAGATTTTAAAACTTCGTTGGTAGGATTTAATGCCTGAGTATCTAAAATCTTGTAAATCAGATCTTGCTTTTTAAATGAATCTGCCTTTTTTATTCCCAGAGATTTTGCTATTTCCTTTAACTCTGACAATAGTTTACTGTTAAGTTCGATAATGTCGTACATGCTTTAATATTAATGATTTATTAAAAAAAATTTCATTTTCTGTCTTCTTAAATCCCTCTTGCAATTCGCATATTTATGATATAAGATTTTTTAATCAACACATAATTATATGCAAGATATCAATCCGGAAAAAAATATGGTTATGTGTATATTCTGAAATAAATTAAGAAAGATTATGTAGAAATTCGACAGCAAATATAAGGATTAAACTATTAACAAAAAAAATTAAATTGCATTTTGCTAAATTAAAATTGATTTTTGTAGAATAATTTATTTATAAAAGTTGCATTTGATACTTGAACTTTCATAAGCAAGTTAATTCACCTGAAATGCATACAAAAACCAATAAAGAAAACATTAATAATCAGTTTATTTTTTTCTCATCAGGCCAAAAGGATCAATGAAGGATCCTACTGCATAAGCTTCATCTTCTTCAAAATCTGAATAAGGAATAATGTTTAATATTGGAATATCGCAATTATTTATTATGTTTTCTGCGTAGTTTCTGCCAAGTAGCTCGGAAATCAAATTAGATTTCTCAGCAACAATAACTATTAAATCTGCTTCCACTTTTGTTGAATAATAAAGCAAATCTTCAAATATACTATTTCTCGTTCTCGACACTAATTCAGTTACTACATTTATTCCTGAGTTTTCAATATGTGAAGCTACATTTTTCAAAAGGACTTCCCTTTCTATTTTGTGGACACTTCCGGAGGCGCTGAAAAAGCCCAGCAAGTGGATGGTTGAATTAAACTGCTTTGCAATATCAATAGATTTATTAATTTTTTGAGTGTTTTCATGTTCAAAGCTGATAGGAACTACAATATTTTTTATGCCTCTTTTATTATATTCTTTCTTAGTTACAAGAACGGGAACTTTTGCCCCTTTTACAACTTTAAAAGCATTACTGCCCAATATGTGCTGCAATCCCTTTTTTGCGTGTATGCCCATGATAATCATATCGGCAGAAATATCCGAAGCTTTTTCTGATATTGCATTAAAAATGCTTCCATGCTCAATCAAGCCTTTTATTTTAAGCTTTGATTTTTTACTGTAATCTTCTACAAGCTTTTCTAATTGTTTTTTAATCTTTGCTTTATTGCTTTCTTTTATATTTCCATCAACGATATGGATGAGAAAAATCCTTTGCCCCGATAATTTTGCAGTTTCAATAGCATAATTTATAGCATAATCTCCCATGGGTGTAAAATCGACCGGAACTAATAAAGAGTTTGTACTTACAACAACATCTGATTTATATCTTATATCTTTATTTGCCAGGTATTCATTAATTTCATCTAATATAATATTTCTTTCTTTTTTCCCCGGGATGTCTTCAGAATGCAAAACTCCTATTACTTCAATTATACAATCGAAAGCTTTAGCAAATTTCACGGCACTCTTAATCTTATTTACATTTTCATGAGGATAATTAATTTGTACAACAATTTTATTGTCTTTTATGTCAAGATGATTTTTCTTTACAACCATAACCGGGACTGTAGAGTTTTTGACTATCGTATTAGCAAAGCTTCCGGGTATACTCTCAATTCCTTCTGAGCCATGCAAGCCGATAACCATAAAGCCTGCTGAAATTTCACTAACTGTGTCAGGTATTACTTCAAAGATACTTCCTCTTTTTACAAGATAATTTATGTCAATGCCATGTTCTTTTTTATTTGCGTCAACAATGTGCTTTAATTGCTTCTCAATTTTTTCTATTTCAGTAGGCTTTGCACTTTTGCTAACAACATGTAATAGATATATTTGCCTTTCAAATGTCTTGCTAATTTCAATAGCATGCTCTATTGCTTTTGATGCAACAGGTGTAAAGTCAGTTGGAACAAGGATGTTTTTTGGCTTTATCAGGATATCAGTTTTTACGTTTATTCCTGCACTCTTTATTTTTGTAGCAATTTCATTAAGTTTTTGTTCTTTCTTTTCTTTAGATATTATGGTTTTGTAAAAACTTTTTTTATGATATAAAACTCCTGTTACTAAAACCGGGCAATTAAGCTCAGTTGCATATTGCACAGTGATATCAGCCATTCCTTGATTGTCATGAGAAAAGTTTACGGGAGCAACGATAATATTGTCCTCTAGTTTATCATGGCAACTTTTCACTACCATTACAGGAACTTTAGAGCTACATATTACATTATATGCAAAGCTTCCGAGGATATCTTTTTCTTTAGGATTGCCATGAACTCCCATTACAATTAAGTTTGATGATAAGTCGCTGACAGAGTTAGTAATAGCATTGAAGATGCTTCCTTCTTTTACATAATAAGAAACAGTAATGTTTAAACGGCTTGATATCATCTCGACAATTTCTTCAAGCTTTTTTACTACAGTTTCTTTTTCTGATTTAGGCCTGTTTTTCCCAATTACATGCAACAGGCAAATACTTTGATTAAAAACCTTTGCAATTTCAATCGCATTATCAATTGCACAGTCGGATGCTGCAGTAAAATCGACGGGAACCAGTATAGTATTGCGCTCAAAGTTTGTCATTTTATTGCGGTTTTTACATGTTAAATATTAAAATAGCTTGCAAAAATATTGTTGGTATTTCTATTATAAAGTTAACATTATTTTATATAAACAATGCTATTATCAGCATTTTAACATCCACTTATTTTTGTGCATTTTTATTTATCCTTTTATAATTAGTGGAGTTGCATCAAAAGTTTTTTATATTTTTGTTAAAGCTAATAAGTAATAATTGTTAATAAATAACAAAACTATGATACAAAGAGTTCAGTCAATTTATCTTGCGCTAGTGAAAATATTTGCAATAATGTTTATTTTCTTGCCAATAGGAATTGTTAGTATTACAGAAAATATATATAAAATTAATATTGCAGGCTACGGGCTTTATGAGCATATTGATTTGCCTCTAACAGCTATTTGGATAAGATATATACTAATTGCTACTGCAATAATTATTATTGCGCTTACAGCTATTACGTTTTTTAAATATAAAAACAGGCCACTGCAAATTAAGCTAAATCAGTTTAATTTGTTACTCCATATTGTTGCAATAGCTATGAGTTTTTTCTTCTTAGACTTTTTCAAGGAAGTTGCAGATACAGGATTACAATATAGCTACGCTATAGTTTTTCCGCTTTTATCCTTAATATTACTTCTGCTAGCAAACAGGGCAATTAAAAAAGATGAAAAGCTGGTTAAGTCAGCCGATAGGTTACGATAAAAATCTAATTAATCGACCACTCTTTTTACTGTATAGTTTGAGTTGAATAAACTCAAAGCTCCCATATACTTGAGCTTGAATTTAATGGAATCACCAACTTTATACTTTTGTGGGTTTTTTTCCAGGTTAACAACTAACATATCTGAACTTGCTCCTGCAATACTGATATTTTTGTCTATAGGAGTAAGAAAGTCAGGTGAAATGTCTAACAAGCCTACATCAAGTATAGCCCTTACAGCAGTTTTACCATAATTTGCGGGATCAATGTCAAATGATTCTCCGGATGGATTTTCTTGCATTTCACCTTCCGGCACCAATGGTTTTTCAATTAACTCAATGATCTCTGCTGAAAATGAAATAACATCATCTTTCATTCCCTTAATGGTTTTTCCTGTAACCAGGTTGTTGCCAAAATAAAGAGTTTCACCCACTCTGAAATGATTTATAGATGCAGGTATCTGCTTTTTAAAAATCATTGGAATAGTAACAGATGTGCCTCCTGATAAAAGCTTAATCTTTTTATTGAATTTTAATTCTATAAGTTGTTTATATAATGCAAGTTGAATCAACTTATCTTTTGATGGCATAACACCATACAGACAGTTTAGGTTTGTCCCCAGGCCTACAACTTCAATGTTGGGTAGCTGAAATGCTTTATTGTAAAAACTTAAAAGATTATCTCCCATTACGCCTTCTCTAAGCTCTCCCATTTCAACCATAATAATTACCTGGTGCTTTTTCTTTTGCTTTACAGCTTCTTTGGAAATCATTTTTAATGTTTCCAAATCTGTATTAAGGCTTACATCAGCATATTTTACTACGCTTGGGATGCTTTTCCTGGGAGGAGGCTTTATGTAAATTGTTTTAACAGATGGATCCAAAAGTTTAATGACTCTCAAATTTGAAATTCTTGAATCCATTAATTCTTTAGCACCCAGGTCAATAACTTCCTTGATATAAAGGGGCAAGCCACAAAGTAACTTGGTAACTATACCCCATTGCATATTATTAGATTCAAATAATTTTGATAAAAATTCGAAATTATGTTTTAGTTTTTTTCTGCTTATTAATATCTCAGACATAGTTTTTATTTTTTATTAGGATATCTCATTTCAAGATATTTGCTTGTAAAACCAAGTTTTTCATACAAGAACCTGGCAGGATTATTATGCTCTACGTGAAGTTTAATCTGGCCATCTACTAGGTCAAATATTTTTAACATAAGCTCTTTGCCCAGGCCTTTTCCCCTGTAATCCTTGTGAACAGCAATATATACCAAGATATTTTCAGGAATATATCCAGACATGCCCGTTTTGTTTATAACTACAGCTCCGGTTATCTTATCATTTTCCCGGGAAACAAGCACGCATCCTCCAAATTTTACTTTTTCATCCATTGCAAATATCAGGCTTTTTGTTATTGCCTGGTAATCATCTCCAAACTCATCTAAATGCTTAAAAAGAAAATCAGTGACTTCTTTTTGTTGTTTTTCATTTAATCTCTTCTGTGGTGTGAAAAATTCAAATTCCATAATTGTTTATTTATAATTGTTAATAATTCTGTTTTAGTTGACTTTTTTTGTTCAATTGTCGATAAAAAAGATATAAGCTACAAATATACAAAAGTTATCACACTTAGGCAAACCATGATGCTGTTGAATACAGCCCGGATTGCATTTTATTGGCAAATTGTTCCATTTATATTCGCCTGTTCTATTTGCTGTAATTCACAATGCGCTTATTGACAACAAAAACGATTTATGATTATTTTTGTTCATAAAGCTGTTAACAAATTAATGTTTTGTTTGCTGTTTTTCCGGTTAAACAAAATGAAATAATTATAATTTTATTGTTCCAGGAATAATTCAGAAGCAATTCCGTCTGCAAATAACTTCCCTTTGTTTGTAAGAATTAAATGGTAGTTTTTATTTATCATCCAGCCTTTCTGAATGAATTTTTCAGAGGAGTTCAATGTTTTATTATGAACATCTTTGCCAAAATCAGCAGTTATTTTTTTCAGGTCGCAGCCCCACATTGTTCTCAAGGATGTCATCAGGTATTCATTGATTTTTTGTGTATTGGTAAGAATTTCTGCTTCTCGTGGTATTAAGCCGTTTTCAATAGATTCAATATATTTAGTCGTGTTTGAAATATTCCAATATCTGTTTTCGCTATCAAAGCTATGAGCGGAAGGCCCTAAACCTAAGTATTTTTCGCCCGTCCAGTAACTTACATTATGCTTTGAGAAGTATCCTTCTTTGCCAAAATTCGAAATTTCATAATGGTGGTAATTGTTATTTTGAAGTTGTTCTTGCAAAATTTCAAACTGCCTTATGCAATTATCATCAATAACACTTGCAGCCTTACCCTTTCTTATAAGTACGCTCAGAGGAGTGTTTGGTTCAACTGTTAGAGCATATGCTGAAATATGGGGAATTTCATGTTTTAATAATATTTTAATATTCTCTTCCC
>JAWOBS010000317.1:0-8296 GCA_046484145.1 Bacteroidales bacterium | reverse complement strand
ATGGGTATTACAATTCTGTCAAGTGTCCATATAGTTTTCTTGCTGCTTTTATATTTTTGAAATAAGAACAGTGCTATAACAATACCAAAGGCTCCACCATGACTAGCAAGTCCTCCCTGCCAGACATAAAGAATTTCTATAAGGTTTTGGCTATAATAAGCCCAATCATAAAACAAACAATGTCCTAATCTCGCTCCTACTATACTACCTACTGCCATGTAAATTAGTAAATGCTCAAGTTCTTTTACCGGGACAGACTCTCTTTTATATATTCTTAATAATATTTCGTAGCCGACATAAAAGGCTAAAGCCCAAAAAAGGCCGTAGTACCTGACGGAAACAGGCCCTAAACTGAATATTTCAGGATCAACAGACCAGGATATTTGCGCTAGTATCATAATAATAAAAAATTTAGTTATTCAATATCAATTAATTCAATATCATAAATTACAGTAGAATAAGGCGGAACATCTCCAAATCCTTTCTCTCCGAATGCAAGATCATGAGGCATAATAAACCTGTATTTTGCATTCTTCCTCATAAGCAAAACAGCCTCATCCCATCCTTTTATCAGCAAACCTTTGCCGGCAACAATTTTTAGTGGTTGCGACCTTTGCACAGAAGAATCAAACATATAACCATTTTCAAGATAAGCAGAATAGTGTACCTTAACAATTTGACCCGGTTCCGGGCTTTTGCCATAGCCTTGGTTTACAACAATATACTTCAGGCCACTTTCCGTTTCAAGAGTATCTTTACCTTCAACATTAAAAGGAACAGGCTTTTTTGGCTCATCCACCTTAATAAGCTCAACATCAAAAACAAGATCCTTATCCGGCGGAATTATACCTCTGCCCTCTTCACCATAGGCCAATTCAGAAGGTATCCATAAACGAGCATGATCACCCTCACTTAAATATGTAAAACCCTCTTCCAGTCCTTTAATTAAAGTCTCATCACCTAATTTTGCCTTAAGTGGTTCTCCATTTTCTTTAGAAGAATCAAATATCACATTATCATCAAAAAAACCGGTATATTCAGCAACAACCATCATTCCCGGAAATGCTTTTGGCCCATCACCTTCCTTCAAAATACTATAAACCAAACCACTTTCAGTTACTATCTTTTCAACTTCATCTTTCTCAACCTCTTTTATTTTAACACCTTTTTTAACATCAAGCAATTCAACTTCATAAATCAAAGTCGAATTAGGATTAATAACCCCAACCTGCTCATTTCCATAAGCTAATTCCGGTGGTATAACAAAGCGATATTTTGCTCCAACATTCATAAAAGTAATACCCTCTTCAAGACCTTGCAAAAATAGTCCGCTGCCCAAACGAAAAGAAACCGGATTATTTCTGTCGCGTGACTTGTCAAACACAGTACCATCTTCGTATTCACCTGAATAATGGATAGAAACAATATCTCCTTTATTCGGACTAATGCCTTTGCCTTTGCTTATAACATGATATTTTAAACCACTGCCGGTTTCATTATACTTGTATGCAGACAAAAATCCTTTTGTACATGCATTTAATGCAAATACGGCAACAAAAAAAACAAGCCAAATATAAAACCGGGTATTACGGTACATTATAAAAACTATTTAGCATCAATAACTTCAACATCAAACACTAAAGTAGTAAAAGGAGGAATTACATTTCCTGCACCACGATCGCCATACGCAAGATGACTTGGAATTATCAACCTTGCTTTACCACCAACATTCATAAGCTGAACACCTTCATCCCAGCCTGAAATAACTTGTTGCTGGCCAATAACAAAACTAATAGGCTCACCACTATTTAAAGAACTTTCAAAAACACTGCCATCTAATAACATGCCGGTGTAATGAACCGTCACCTCTTGTCCCGGCTTAACCTTCGGGCCATCGCCTTTTTTCTTCTCAATATAAATCAAACCGCTAGTTTGTGGTGTTTCAATTATATTTTCTTTATCAAGGTACTCTTGCAACAACCTTTGTTCTTCCTGGAAAGCTTTATCATTATCAGCTTCTCTTTGCTGCATCATTTTCATTTGTTCCTCTTCAAACTCTTGTTCATCTTGAATATTAAGCATTTTAATATCAACAAAAAGCTTGCTTTCAGGCTCTATGAAGTCATATTCTTCTTCAATTTTAGCTGTAATTTGAAAAAAGTCATCAGCATCAAGAATAAAAGAAGCACTATCACCAACCGACATCATAGCAAGTCCCTCATAAATATCCCCCGGATATTCACTTTCTATCAGCATTAACAAAGAAGGAACCCCCATTTCTCTTGTATCCATAAGAACTTTACCCTCTTCATCTTTATAAACAAGGTCAAAAGTTATATAATCGCCGATTTCAGCATTTTCACCATCAGTTTCTTGATGGAAATTATAATACAATCCTGACTTAGTTTTTTCATAATCAGGGTATTCTGAAGAGCCACATGCTTGTGTAAATAAAGCAAATAAAACTAGTACAGCAAAAGATTGAAAGATTTTCATAATGATTTTTTTTTATTTTATAATAGATTAATTAGTTCAACATTGTAAATTATTGGAACCCTCTTAGGTATTTTCACACCATCACCGGGTAAGCCATGAGCCAAATGAGGAGGCATAATAAACCTGGCTTTATCTCCCACCCTCATCAACAATATTCCTTCTTCAAGGCCACTTTCAACAGCCCCCCTTCCAATACGGAAAGATTTAACACCCTCATCTTCGGAAGAATAAACCAGATCGCCTGTCAAAAGTCTGATATCATAATTTATAAAAGCAGTAAGGCCTTGCCTTGCTTTATCGCCCTCACCCTCATGATAAATCTCATATCTCAAACCACTACCGGTTTCCTTCATATCCCATCCATAACGATCAATAAAATCCTGAATATCCTGCTCATCATATTTTAATAATGCTTTATTAACTTCAGACATCCTCTCGTCTATCTCTTCCTTAGCAGGCAATTTATTCTCATCACGATGATTTCCATCACAGCTATAAGCCAATAATAAAAAGACAATAATACAAAAAAACAAAAATGATGAAATTAATTTTCTCATTTAAACTCCACTACTTAATTGACAATTCATTACTAAACAAAAGCTCAAACTTGGCGATAGCCTCTTCCAGTGAGGCATTAATTCTCCCCCCTGAAGCATTCATATGACCACCACCATTAAAATCATTCCTGGCAATTTGATTAACATCAACATCATTCTTAGATCTAAAAGATATTTTAATAACATCTTCGGTTTCCATAAAAAAAGCAGCCAACTCAATTCCCTTAATACTTAGGGCATAATTGACAATACCTTCAGTGTCTCCTTCCCGATAATTAAAACGATCTAATTCCTTAGCAGACAAACTAATATGGGCAACTTTTTTATTTGGCAGAACCTTCAATTTTTCACTCAAACAATAACCTAAAAGCCTCATTCTATCTTCCGAATATGTATCATAAATATTATTATGAATTTCTGCAGCATCAACACCAATTGCAATTAACTCAGCAACAATTAAATAAGTTTGATAATTATTACTTGCATAACTAAAAGAACCGGTATCAGTAACAATTCCGGCATATAAGCAAGCTGCAATATCCTTATTTAACGGCAAGCCGGTATTATTTATTGAGTCAATGACAATATAAATTAGTTCTGCCGTTGAAGAGGAATCAGTATCAGAGATAATAATATTAAAATGTCCGGTAGCAGGCTGTGGGTGATGATCTATCAATACTTTTTGAGCACTACTCTTTACCAAATCACTTTTAAGATTATCAATCCTTGACGCTTCGTTAAAATCAAGGCAAAATATAATATCAGCACCAGAAATTAATTCATGTGCGCTTTTAGGCTCATTTTCCGCAATGATTACATTATCATTATAAGGCATCCACTTAAGAAATGAAGCATAATTGTTTGGTACTATAACATCAGTATTATTAAAACCGGCGAGCTTAAAAAAACCGTACAAGCCCAATGAAGAGCCAATTGCATCCCCATCAGGATTAACATGAGTAAGAATAACTATTCTTTTACTATTGTCACTTAATAGCTTGCCTAACTTATCTGCAATACTATTGTCTAATACTGGAAGATTCATGTAGGCAAAGGTAAGAAAATCATTCTTTCTTGATTTTTTTATTAAGTTTTTTTTATTAATTTAACCGACTGAAAGAGGAAGAAATTTAAAATAGGATTTTATGAATAGTAATAAAAGTATTACACTAACCTTAATTAAGCCAAATGCTGTAAAGAATGGATATACAGCTCCAATTCTAGCAAAAATACATGAAGCAGGTTTTCGAATATCCGCAATGAAATTTATTCAGCTTAGGCCTGAGCAAGCAGAATTATTTTATAAAGACCATAAAGGAAAACCATTTTATGATGGCTTGATAGAATTCATGACCTCTGGGCCTATAGTAGCAGCTATTATAGAGAAGAAAAATGCGGTTGAAGAATACAGGAAAGTATTGGGGCCTACAGATCCTAAAAAAGCACCTCCCGGGACATTAAGGCATCTGTTTGGAACAAATTTGCCGGCAAATGCAGTACATGGCTCTGATTCAGATGAAGCCGCTGAAATGGAAGCTAACTTCTTCTTTTCTGCATTTGAAAGGTTTTAATTTTTGGCTGTATTAGCGTTTATTAAATACTTCAAAACTTTTATCATTATAAAAAACTATTAGTTTCTCAATATCATCATTTTCTGATGATGTTTTAACAGTTCTATTGTTTTCTTCTTTCTTGACTGTTTTGGAAGTATTAACTGCATTATATTTTTCCGGCTCTTCATCCTTTAATTCTTTATTCACAGCCTGTTCAACAACTTCATTTGCTGTTTCTTCTTTAATATCATGACTAAAAAGGCCTTGTTCAGATGCTTCCTTTTTTATCTCTTTGGGAGTATCTGAAGAAGAAATATCAGTTTGAGTACTTTCTATATTTCCTGAAAAACAATCTCCTCTGCCAAAAAGCAACCAATTAATATTGACTTCCGGGTACTTCTCTAAGATTTTAGTAACGAAATCAAGGCTGGGCTTATTCCTGCCTGAAACAATATGTGAAATACTGGAGCGGGGTACGCCAATCTCATCAGCAAATTTCGAAGACGTTAAATTAAGCTTTTCTATTAATTCCTGTATTCTTTGATTCATGATTACATATTTAAATTTTCTACTATAGAATGCCTTTACAAATATAAACATAATTTACATTTACAAAAAACAAAGAAATTATAATTTACAAAAGACAGGAAACCGCCTGTTTACATAAGGAAACGCCGTTGATTGTTAAATTATTACTTTAAGTGTGTGTCGTATAATATTGTATAATAGGCATATAATAATTATATAAAATAACACGAATCTAAGAAAATATCAACTATTATATTTAAATTAATACTTTAATTAGATGTTATAAATAACTGGTTTACAATATATATAAAATATTATAAAGCCCGTTTTTTAACCTAAAGTTTCAAAGCAAGGCAGTAATAAACAATTTAATTATGTAAAAACACATCATTCCACACATATATTTAGAAAATATTAATGTAAAAATAAAGCTTAAAACCATTGTTAATAAAGTGTTTGATAAATTATGCCGGTATCAGACCTTATAACTAAAGCGAAACACAGCTATTCTTGTAAACAAATATAAATTACATATGTGAATCCAATGTAAGTTACAATTGTTAATCCAAATGACCAAGTTACAAATGTGTATTTGTTGTTTTTGTTTACAGTCGTAAACCGAATTAATTGCTATAGAAATAATTACATGGATAAGAAAGATTAAAAAAGGATATAACAAAACCCGATACAATAATTAATTTGCTTCTTACCTACCCTACTTTAATATTATACTTTTATTATTAATAAGTGCCTGAGATTTTAATAAATGAGCTTATTCTGTATAATGATATAGGATTTTTAAAATACAAAAAGCTTACGACAGAATAAAAACATCGTAAACGCTTAATTTATAACTATTTAATCGTGATTTTCGACAATAATAAAAAGAAAGGAAAATATTAAAAAATTACATTAATTGGATTTTACTGCTTTAACTAAGTACTTTTCGTCTTTAGTAGATATTTGAATAACATACAAACCTTGCGAAAGACGATTAAAATACTCAAAGGGATAAATCTTATTTAATCCTGTGAACAAATCAACACTATTAATATCCTGAACTAATTGGCCCCTGGTATCAAAAATTGCGATATCTACATTTTCAGCAACATCAGCAAACATAAGAATATATGAGAATTCATTCACCGGATTTGGATAAATTCTAAGTTTATTATTAAAAGCCAATTGATTAGGAGTATGACTAAATTCATTTTCAAGAATTATCTTAGCCAGTTGAAAATCGGGCATACCGTAACCATAATAATTATCCGGTGATTGATAATTATCTGCGCTGTTAATTATTGCATTTTTAATATCCTCATTACTTCTGTCAGGAAAGGCTTCCCAAAGGCATGCCGCAACTGAAGCCAGTATTGGCGATGAAAAAGAGGTACCACTGGCATTACTAATAATTCCATCACTATTAATAACCGTTATATTATGCCCCGGCGCCACAAGCTCAGGTTTAATCCTGCCATCAGCAGAAGGGCCAATTGAGCTAAAACCGGCTAATTCACCGGAAAGATCTGTTGCTCCTACAGCCACAGCACCAAAGCTATCAGCAGGAGTACCAATATACATCCATGATTGGTTACCATAATTACCGGCACTGTTAAAAACCAGCATTCCTTTATCATCTGCAATATTTGCAGCTCTTGCAGCTATAGTTGTAAGTCCGTCAAGGTCCTGGTATGTATAACTTTGAGAATCATCATCAAAAACGCTGTATCCTAATGAACTATTAATAATATATGCTCCGGCACTATCGGCTAGCTCAACCCCTTTAAGCCAGTTACATTCTTCAATACGATATTCAGTTTTTGCATCTTCTGTTCTGTATAAGAGGTAAGTCGCTTCTGTAGCTGCAGCTTTTGCCTGTCCCGGCAAGTTTGCAGCCATTACGGACAAAACCATAGTACCATGTTGATGACTATCAAAAACAGTTTCATAATCATCAACCAAATCCAGGTATCCTGCTATATTTCCAGTGTCCCATAAATGAGTAAAAGCAGATAATTCATCAACATTTGTATAACCTGCATCCATTAAGGCAATTAATACACCATTGCCATAAAAACCTTCATCATTTAGTTTATCTCCATTTAATAATGCTATCTGATCTTCCATATAGCCATAATCATTAAAAGGCTGCATGAGGCTATATGAGCCATAATTATGCATATAATGGCTTAGCTCGGCAAAGAAATTCCGGCTTTCTAACTGACTTAATTGCTCCTTATTAGTTCTCTCATCCTTTGTAATATCAAGGGGTTTCATAAACTCTATATACTGGAAAAAAGTCAGGTTAAAAACAGCGGCAAAATTCTCATTTGAAGTAATTTTCATCAGCACAGCATTAAACCATTTGCTGGAATATAGAACTGTTCCAAATGCGCTAATTTCTGTAATATAAGAGGGTGTAACGGGCAGGTCAAGTTCATTAAAGCCTATTCCAAACTTAATACGCCTTTGTATGGATTCATCGGATAAAAATTCTTCAGGATTTGCTAAATCATAAGGAGAATTATCTTTATCGGTAAAGCTTACCCAATAGTAGCCCGGAGTAAAAGTTTTATTATCAGTGCTAAATACATTTACAGAAATAAAAACTAAAACAAAAGCAGCTAAAAATGAGAGGTTTATATTTTTTAAAGCCATATTACCAACATTAATTATTACGATAAAAACTATACTGTAAATATAATTAATAAAGCTGAAAGTTTTATAAGTGGAGATATGTATTTATCTGAAAGAAGGCACTAATTAAAGGGTGTACTATTCGAAAGAAAGAAGAGATTGGCGATTATTAATGTTGGATTTTTTAGTGCCTTGGCGTTTTAGGTTTTTTATCGCAGATATACGAATTTTATAATCAATTGGAACACGGATGACACTGATTAAACGGATTAAAACGGATAATCACAGTTTAGTACACTTGTTGTCTTTGCTAACCTCAGCGGTTCTTAGTGGTTCTTAGCGTAATAGTATTTAGTTGTTACGCGGAGATACGCAAAGGTTTTCGCAAAGTTTCGCAGAGAAAGGAAACAAACCCACTGCCCATCCCGACTCCTTTTTTTTCAACCGGATTGCCTTTGGCGAGCTCGCGAAAAGCTCGGTTTCTCACTTACGTTCGAAATGACAGCGATTTTCACTGATTTGTAC
>JAWOBS010000237.1:0-2881 GCA_046484145.1 Bacteroidales bacterium | reverse complement strand
AAGAACAATAGCCAAAATAGTTGCCATTCTTACCAATTTTGCACTTCTTTCTTCCGTTTTGTAAAGCCTGTCCAGCTGATTATCAATAAAATAATAACTCATGGTATAGCCCGGGTCCACTTCATGCATTACTTTTTTGACATAATCCATTGTATTTGAAATGTCAGAATTACCAAGTTTTAAGGAATAATTGAATTTGTTATATTGATGCTGGTACATTGTAAGAATCGTTGGCTCAACCTCTTGTCTGAGGGACGAATAATTATAATTCTCTACCACTCCTATAATTTCTCCTTCCATAAAACCAAGGCTTACTCTTTTTCCTACCGGATTCTCCAAACCAAGTTGCTTTTGTGCTGTTTCATTAATGATAAAGCTATGTTCTTCGTCACCGAATTTTTTGGAAAAGGAGCGCCCCTCTTTAATCTTCATTCCAAATGTTTCAATATAATCGAAATCGACCCTGTTTTCATTGATGGATATAGCAGACGATCTAGGCTGGCCTACCTGGCTTAAACTCTGGCCGCTTCTACTACCAAAACCCGGTACAGCTTGTGAGGTTGAAACAAATTTTATATTCGGATCTGACAGTAACTTCTCCTTGATAACATTATAATTCTGTTTAATAGGTTTAGTCATTTTATTTATAACAAGCACTTTGTCTCTTTCAAATCCAATATCTTTACTCTTC
Organism: Bacteroidales bacterium; assembly: GCA_046484145.1. Lineage (GTDB taxonomy): Bacteria > Bacteroidota > Bacteroidia > Bacteroidales > UBA7960 > PWND01. Next base: position 2,190 of record JAWOBS010000237.1, on the reverse strand, counting down.
ATAAATTGAATCTGTTTATTAAATATTATCACAGAGGATAGTAGAAAAATGGCAATTACAAACTGCAAGATTACCAAAGAAACAGTTAGTCTGTTTTTATAGCTTTTAGAGCCTTTTCCGCCCCGGAATATTTTAATTGCATTAAATTTAGAAAGATAAAAAGCAGGATAGTATCCGGCTAAAATGCTGACCAAAAGGACGATGCCTAATATCAATAATAGTTGAACAGGATCTGACAAGTATTGTGTTGATAGCTCCCTACCAAGCAGTGAACCAAAATCATCAATTAGTAATTCTACAAAACCCAGTGCAATAATGAATGAAACAAAAGTAATAAGAATTGACTCTGCCAAAAATCGTTTAATCAGATCCGCCTTAAAAGCACCAACCACCTTTCTCAGCCCTACTTCCTTGGTTCTTTGCCCTGCACGAGCTGTAAACAAATTTAAATAATTGATAATCGCTACCACCAGGATAATTATTGCCAGCAGCAGAAATAAATACACTTGCTGAATATCCCCATTTGTCCTATAATCATATTGATTCCCGGTTGATTTAAGATGAATATCCAACAAAGGCTGCAATCTGCTTTCCCCCTCGTATCCCGTTCCTTCAAAGATTTCTTCCACAAGCTTATCTGCATAAATAGTTAGTTGTTCTCTAAACTCAGGATTATCATTACGTTCATTTATCTTTATATAGGTGATAAATTCCATCCCTTGTAAAGCCTCAAAACGTGGATGGCTTTGGAGATTTTTTAACATATCAAACTGCAAATGAGAGTTTATGGGCGGGTCCTCAACCACTCCGGTAACTTTAAATTCCTGGTCCCTCAACTTGATGAATTTGTGAACCGGATCGTTGTTACCGAATATTTTTTCTGCCAAAGATTTTGTCAAAACCACGCCATCCTGATCCGTTAAAACCTGATTTTGCTTACCTCTGAGTAATTCATAATCAAACAACTTAAAAAAAGTTGAATCCACATAAAAATAATTAAATCCGGCGAATTTCTCCTGTTCGTATTCAATATGCACTGTGTTTCCTGGTTTCACCCTAACCATCTCATTAACCTGGCTAAAATTATCTTTCACTGACGGGCCTACTTGTGGTATATTGACAGCCATATTACTTTCCTGGCCATTAGGTCTTGATAATTTTGTCAGAAAACGATAAATATGATCAGCATCCTGATTGAATTTATCATAACTCAACTCGTGGTGGATATATGAAAAAATAAGCAAGGCTCCAGTCAATCCAACTGCCAGTCCAAAAGTATTGATAAAGGAATGCAGTTTTTGTTTTTTTATGTTTCTCAGGGCTATTTTTAGATAATTTTTAAGCATGGCCTTATAATTTTTTAATTATTCATCTCTTAAAGTATAAGCAGGATTTTCCGTGGCTGCAAGATAAGCCTGAACAGCAACAACAATCAGTGCAATAAAAAAAGTAATCAATGTTCCGGCTATAAAATACCAGATAGAAATATCAATGTGAAAAGCAAAATTAGCCAACCATTCCTTTATGAAATAAAAAGCTAATGGCCACGCAATAACATTGGCTACAAGCACCCATTTGTTGATGTCCTTAATCAGCTTATAAATAATGCCTCCTACACTGGCACCCATTGCCTTTCTGATTCCGATTTCTTTTCGGCGCTTGATTACAACGAATGAAGTCAATGCATATAACCCAAGCAATGAAATTATAATGGCAATAACTGCACTGTAAACCCCTGTTTTATTCATTCTTTCTTCCTGATTGTACATGGCCTCAAAGTGATCATCGAGAAACTTATATTTAAAGATATATTCGCTGTCAATATTTGTCAGCTTACTCTTAATCGTATTTAATGTCTTTTGTATCTCGTCTGCCGAAACTTTTACAAGAACATAATTTAATCTGTTGTTTCTTTTCGAATGAACCACAGGAGCTATTTTTTCTCGGAGGTTTTCAACGTGATAATCTTTCATAACTCCAATGACCCGGCCTTCTGACTGGTTGTGATAAATTCTTTTTCCAACAGGGTTTTCAAGACCCAGCATGTCTACAGCCCGCTCATTTAAGACGTAAGTATTTGTATCGGCCGTGAATTCTTCAGAAAAATAACGCCCTTCTTTTATTGTCAGCCCTAACGTCTTTTCATAGCTGTTTTTTACAATATTGTCCTTCGCTATTACCCCTTTCTCA
>JAWOBS010000204.1:0-2637 GCA_046484145.1 Bacteroidales bacterium | reverse complement strand
ACCGATTACCCGGTTTTATTAAAAATAGAAAAGACAAAAAAATGCAAACAAAAAATATTTTCTTAGTTCTAATACTAATGTGCATAAGTTTTGTTGGGCTGGCGCAAAGCAAGCAACTACCTGCCATAAACATTAAAACTCTTGATGGACAAACTTTTAGCACGGCAGATTTTGACAATGACGGCAAACCATATGTGCTTAGTTTTTGGGCAACATGGTGCAGGCCTTGTTTAAAAGAGCTTACTGCTATTGATGAAATATATGAAGATTGGTTAGATCTTGGTGTAAAGCTTATCGCTGTTAGCACTGATGACTCTAAAACACGCCACAACATTACACCAATGGTAAATGGCCGTGGATGGAATTTTGATTTTTATCTTGATGATAACGGTGATTTTAAAAGAGCAATGGGAGTTAATATGATTCCTCACACTTTCATAATTGATGGTAATGGAAATGTTGTTGGCCAACACAGGGCTTTTTATGATGGACTAGAGTGGGAAATGTATGATAAACTCAAAAAACTTATAGAAGAAGAAAATGAAACAGAGGATAATTAGAAATAAAGTTCTGTTTTTATTAGCAGTAGTATTGTTTTTATCTAATACAAGCATTCTAAAAGCCGGTGAATTATTGCCGGGTGCTCGAGTTTGGGGAAACTTTGAATTCGATTCACAATATTATTTCCCGGATTCTATCATTGGGGCTCCTGATGTGCCTGAAAAAATTCTGATGAATGCATTTGCAAACATTAATGTATCATATCAGAATTTTACTTTTGGAATGAGATATGAAAGCTATCAAAATCCTATGCTCGGATATGACCCAAGGTACAAAGGCAGTGGAATTCCTTACCGATTTGCATCATACACTAAAGATAACCTGGAGGTTACGGTAGGAAACTTTTATGAACAGTTTGGCAGCGGCCTGATTTTTCGTTCATACGAAGAGAGAAATCTTGGAATAGACAATGCAATGGACGGGATAAAACTTATATACAGGCCTGCAAAAGGCTATACTTTAAAAGGCTTAATTGGACAGCAAAGATTTTATTTTGATAAAGGACCCGGTATCCTAAGAGGATTTGATACCGAGGTAAATCTAAATGAAGCTTTGCAGTTTATGTCTGAAAGCGCTAACAGATGGATAATCGGAGCAGGTATAGTCAGTAAGTTTCAAAAAGACCAGGATCCTTTGTATAACTTGCCTGAAAATGTATCAGCAATGGCAGGTAGAATTAATTACACAAGGAAAACTTTTAATTTTAGCACTGAATATGCATATAAAATTAATGATCCTTCTGCTGACAATAATTTCATATATAAAGACGGACATGGTTTAACAGCAAGTGCGTCATACGCAACTCCGGGCTTTGGGTTTTTACTATCGGCAAAAAGGATTGACAATATGGGATTCCGGTCAGACAGGTATGCAACAGGCAATGATTTGCACGTAAATTATCTGCCACCAACAACCCGTCAACATCTTTATAGCCTTTCCGGCATGTATCCTTATGCAACACAACCAAACGGGGAAGCCGGGCTGTTGAGCGAACTTACCTTCAAACTACCACGAAAATCAACTTTAGGTGGCCCTTTTGGAACAACTGTTACACTAAATTACAGTATTGCAAATTCAATACATAAAGAAAAAGTTCATGACACCATAAGCATTGGCCAAACAGGTACTTTAGGCTATAATTCTGACTTTTTCAGCCTTGGCGATGAAAAATATTTTGAAGACATAAATGTTGAAATCAGCAGAAGAATGTCCAGGAATCTCAGGGGACTTATTTCATACGCATATATAACATATAACCAGAATGTCATAGAAGGATACGTAGATAAAGAGATGGTATATGCTCATGTGGTTATTGCGGATTTTTCATACAGGTTGCCAAATCGTCAAAGTATTAGATGGGAACTGCAGCACCTTGAAACCAAGCAAGACAAAGGTAGTTGGGCAATGGCACTTATTGAATACACAATTTCTCCCAATTGGTTTTTTGCTGTTTCCGACCAATATAACTACGGAAATAAAAGCAAAGAGTACCGTCTTCATTATTATAATATTTCAGCAGGATATACCTATAAAGCCAATAGATTTGCAGTTTCATACGGCAGGCAAAGAGAAGGTATTGTATGCGTTGGTGGTGTGTGCAGGCAATTACCGGCATCTACAGGTTTTGCTTTAAATATCACGAGTTCATTTTAACATTATAAACATATGATAAAAACACAATTTTCAATATTATTATTAGTTTTCTCTGCATTGATATTCAGTTTTACAGCTTGTGATAAAGTTGAACCCCCATATATGAATGAAGATGCCGGCCAAAATGATGAAGATACTGTTGTTGTCAGAAAAATACTATTGGAAGAATTTACCGGCCATCAATGTCCAAACTGCCCTGAAGGTATGAAAACTGCTAATCAGCTAAAAAGTGTTTATGGTGACCGTTTTTTAATAATGAGTATTCACACAGGTTTATTTGCAAGGCCTACGCCAGGTGATTTTGAGAATGATTATAGAACTGAAGCCGGCGATGGCATAGCTGAATTCTTTGGAATTAACCAGTTTCCTGTTGGCATTGTTAACAGAACAGAGTTTGATGGTAGTACAATGATGAGCCCCTCA
>JAWOBS010000183.1:0-2651 GCA_046484145.1 Bacteroidales bacterium | reverse complement strand
AAAAAGATTAGAGAAGAGATAGAGCAAGTGCCGGGCATTGAAGAAGCTTTTGATTTAAGGCTGCGCAGAGCCGGTCCTTCTATTTTTTGTGATCGGTAATCGGTAATGAGTGCTAACCCCCAACCACTAAACCTTAAATACCCTTATATGCCTTATATGGTTTATCTTTTTACCCGTCACCCGTCACCCGTCACTCAATAGGAACACGGATGACACGGATTAGACGGATTTTCACAGATAAAAGATGCAAAACATTTTTGCCTATCCTATTCAGTTATTTTCAAACGCCAAACGCAAGACGCAAAACGCCCTTATATGCCTTATATGTTTTATCTTTTTTACCCGTCACTCGTCACTCGTCACCCGTCACCGATTACCCATCACCGATCACTTCCAATCGGGTATCAGAAAAGCTATTCAAATATATCTTCCTTACTGAGCCCATTAATCGAATTTTTTCGTGCCATCAAAAATAAAATGAAGTGAATTAACAATCCAATCCCCCAAAATAGTGCCGTGATATATACTGTTCTTATGCTTTCATAATGCGAATGAAACCCAAATAAAAACCATAATACTGATACTATATTGAAAAGTAAATATGTTGTTAAATGAAAGCGGAATCCGATATCATAAAGAGGCAGAAATTCATAATCCCTTTTCCCAAAGAACCAACCAATAAAAAAATTGAAAAAGAAGTATATTACAGCTATCATCCATGCCGGGTTATATGCACGGTTTTCTAAAAAGTGACTCAAACTATAGCGAAATGCTATTATGCCTATAAAAAAGACAATTGCAAAATATATAAGATTTTTTGTAAATGCTTTCATGATTAAGCCTCCTTGTTTATTAAGTTTTTAATGCGTTTATTAAAAAATAGAGAGATATTCCTCTCTGTAAATTTCTCGAGTAGTTCCTGGCCTAATTCTGTCAAATAATAATATTTCCGTTCCGGCCCTTTGTTGCCTTCACCGGTTTCAAAATCAACGACGCCAATATGTTGAAATTTCCTGAGGTTGCGATAAAGACTTTGGCTCTCGCAGGTCATTGTGTTTTCTGATTGACCTTCAACAAAAGTTTTTATTTCATCAACATATTTTTTGCCATCTTTCAATGCGAGAAAAACCCATAAAGTCAATTGACCTTTTTTGTATGTTTCCTCCCATGCTGATAATAATTCATGTAATTGCTTGTTTTTACTCATGATTTATTCTTTAGGTATTATTCAACATGTATAGTACAAATGTAATATAAAATATTTTATTAAACCAAATAAATATGAAAAAAATTATTTTAGTTTTGGAAGAAAAGACAGGTGGCGGGTATCAGGTATCGGGTTGTGTCCTGTCCATGCCTGAATAGGGTTGACTGTTTTTTCACGTCACCCGTCACCGATTACCCATTACCAAAAAAGAAACATCCCGAAAATAAAGCCGGGATGTTTCTTTCAATAGATAACAATAAAATTATTGCAATATAATCTTTTTGGTAATTACTTCTCCGTCAATATCTGCTTTCAGATAGTATAAACCTTTTGCAAGTCCATTTAGGTTAAATTGCAGCTCCGTTTGTCCAGTGGCGGTATTAACAGATGTTCTTTCTACAATTTGTCCAAGATAATTTATCAGCTCTAATTCGACTTTTGCATCCTGTGCATTTAATTGCACATTTATTAAATTACGGGTAGGATTGGGATAAACAACCAGGCCAAATTCATCATCAAGGTCTGTAACATCAGTGCCATGTGGCAGCATTGTTACATTAACAGTAACATCCTGATCCGAAACGCTAAATGTCCCGTAATTATCCTGGTGCTGCTCTTTAGTTATCAAATAGCTGTATTCTCCCGGATATAGTTGATAAGCTGTAACACCTTGCTCATTGGTATATTGAGCCAATGATCCTATTTGTACTTTAGCATTATCAACAATTAATTCATCTGTATCATTAACAATAAATGTTACTCCCTTTTCCTCTGCAATATCATCAGCAGCAAAAGTCAGGTATAAATTTGGAAGCAAGGAAGAACTGTCGCTATGGTCCGGACTTGACTGATTGTCGTCATATCCATAAGCAACGCGGTTTTCGCCCTGGTCTGTACCATTTACACTGTAATAATCACCTGATTGACAATAACTATCTAATAAGCCCCATATAACCTCAATTATCAGGTTGCTTTCTCCGTCATACTCAAAGTCTTCGATATCCCACATATGCCACCCTAAATCTTCAGTAGGCATTTGGTAGTTATTACCGTCAAAAACAAGAACAGCATCATCCATATTAACATAAGAAGAACCAACAGATGAGATATCTGTATGTTTAATCAAAATTTTAAAATTCGGAAGTACTTGATGCTCAGGGGTTGATGTAAGGTGAACAAAGTCCATACCTAATTCCTTAATAGTTTTCTCACCCAGCCCAATCTCCTCGGCTTTGTATAACATTTGAGAGCGATTTGCTTTATACCAGTTATAGAAAGGATAATAAGTTGTTGCACTGCTACCATCTCCAATGATTATTTCTGGAGATTGTCCTATTGTTATTTGGCTATCAGCTTCATCCCAGTGCCCATCCTCTACAGCAGTATACAAGTCTACAAGTGTTCCTTCCGGGCTTGAAACATTAGCATGCGCATTAAATACCAC
>JAWOBS010000169.1:0-8667 GCA_046484145.1 Bacteroidales bacterium | reverse complement strand
TCTAACCATAGCTGCACATGATGCCGATGGGCTTACAACATATTTATCGCTATTGAAATCTTTCATAAATTTCCTTGCTACTTCTTTGCCTCATCCACAAATCCGCTATTAATAGCCAGCTGTCCACAGCAAGTCTGGTTTTTATTATAAAAAACATTTACACCCAGTTTTTTAAGCACCTTAACCATACTTACTCCTGTATGTGGCGAAACCTGGTCGATAAAACAAGGAATAAAAATATCTGCTTCCATTTTGCTGTTAAATAATTAAGCGCAAATTTATAAATTATCCTGTGCTAAAAAAATAAAACTCTTAAAAAGAGCGCTGCCTGTTAGCTTCAAAAAGCATAATTCCGGCTGCAACAGATACATTTAATGAGGCTGTTTCCCCTTTTAGAGGGATAGATGCCTTTTGGTCAGCCATTTTTAGTAAATAATTCGAAATGCCCTTATCCTCAGATCCCATAATGAAAGCCAGGGGCTTGCGCAGGTCAGTTTCATAAACACTTTGTGATGATTTCTCTGTACAGGCTACAATATTTATATCACACATCTTTAAAAAAGTAATTGTCTCCATCAGGTCGTCTTCTTTGCACACGGGAATCCTTGATAAAGCTCCGGCTGAAGTTTTAATGGCTTCAGCATTAATAGGAGCGCCTCCTTTTGACTGAATGATTATTCCATGAGCTCCTGCACATTCAGCAGACCTGGCAATTGCTCCAAGGTTCCTGATGTCTGTAACTTTGTCAATAATAATAATCAGCGCAGTTTCTTTGCTTTCAGAAATTCTTTCCACTAATTTTTCAACCGCGAAATAATCTATCACCGGCAGTATGGCAACAATACCCTGGTGATTGCTTTTTGTAACCCTGTTGAGTTTTTCAACCGGTACCATCTGAAAAGGTATATTTTTACTTCGGATAGTATGAAAAAGTTCCCTGAAGTTCTCTCCTGATAATCCCTTTTGTATTAATACCTTATCAGGTATTTTGCCTTCTTTTATAGCTTCAGCCAATGGCCGTATTCCAAAAATAATATTTTCCACAATGTTTTTTATTTTCTCCAGTTTTCAACCCCGTTATACCAGGGATTTCTATGCGCCGGTTTTCTGATTAATATATAATGATTATTTGTAAACTTATGTTCTTGTTGAATAAAATCAAATTGCAAATCCATCATTTGCCAGGAATCCTCATAATGCCATGTTTCTCCTTCATCAGAGATAATCACAATATCGGGTGGCCCGAATACTGTGTAAATCATTCCCCTGTCTGTTTTCCATCCGTCTTTGTATGATGTAAAGAAAATATTTGAATTTTCAACATTCTTGTAATATCTGCTAACAAGCCTTCTTGCCCTTTCCGGATTTCCGGCCATTTTAACCCAAAACCTGTCAATAGCTCCCCTGGTATCACTGTTGGCTTTGAGTTTTTCAAAATCAGCACTGGAAACCAGGTATTTTATTGGCATTAACATAGATTCATGAGTTTTGATGAAAGGATAGCCTTCGTGGAAAAAATACAGCGAAAATCCTTGTAATGTGTCATTATTATTGAAAAAATAATAATGTCCTTTCTCCTTTATGGAAACAGTAGCAATGCCGGATTCGAACTTAACCGCTGTCGTGGCATCAGAAGATAGTTCTGTCGTTTCATCGCTTTTCAAAAATGGCGGTTTCGCCAGGCCCAGGCTTTGCTGGAAAATCAATCCGTTCATAGTAAATGATTCCGGATATTTATATTCCAGCCTTATAGTGCTTGCTTCTTCAATATATGGGTAGAATAACATGCTGTTGTCCTGGTCAAATATCTTGAAATTTTGAACTGAATAATCATTTGATTTATATATGTTATCCAAAACAGGGCTCTCTGTCCTTTTGTTGTGATCCCTAATTACCAGGTGCAATTTATAATCATTGCCTTTTGGTGCATAAATAATAATGCTGTCTGAAATATAATTGCCTGATTCGAAGTTAAGAGAGTCAACAAAGTTAACAGACGCACTATCTATAAGCTCTGTAGAGTTATATGAGGGTAGCACTCTGTATTTTAAAGAAAAATTTGCTTTGAAATGATCATCTACAGAGCTGCGTATGTAAGATAATTCATCTGAGTTTATCCTAAAGTATAATGTTGAGTATTCATTATCATGATGGTATATTTTAATTTCAGGATGAATTGTTTTGGCCCCGGGGTTGTACTTTGTGTTAAAGTTAATATTTCTAAGCCTTTCAGTGGATTTGCATGAAAATAATAACAATAACAAGATATAAACAGAAAGTTGTAAAATGTGGCTTCTCTTTATCATAATTAAAATATTTTTCAAATATCGCATTTTTTTATAAACTGTTAAAATCATAATTCATTACAAATATTTTTACTTGTATCTAATAATTTAAAAAAGTGTTTAAAGTTCAGCTTTTTTTTAATAATATCACTGAATTTTTCTAAACATTTTTTATTTACATTTGAAGGTTAATGCAAAAAAAATCAAGTAATGGACAAGGATGAAATTATTGAAATGATAGAGCTTGCCAAAGAGCAACGTATTAAAAAACTAAGCATTTCTAATCGTGGTATTACAGAGCTACCTGAAGAAGTTGGAAAGCTTAATTTTTTGCGTTCTCTTGACTTATCATATAATCAAATATCTTCTTTTCCGGATAGTTTTTTCAGGTTAACAAACCTTAAGTCTTTATACCTGAATCATAATGATATCAAGAAATTGCCTGCTGGGATAGGCAATCTTAAAGACTTACAGGTAATTGATGTTAGTAATAATGCACTGGAGACATTACCCGGATCTATTGGTAACCTGGTTGATCTGACGCAATTGGACGTTAGTTATAATAAAATTAAAAAGTTGCCTATAGAGTTGATAAATTTAACCGGTTTAAAGAAGCTTTATATGGAGAATAATCCATGCGAGTTTCCCCCGGAGAAAGTTATTAAAAGAGGCCTTTATGCCACCATGCATTATCTTTTTGGGGAATTAAGGAAAAAAGAATCTGCCAAAATTATAATACAGGTATATAATATGCCCCGTGATATTTCACAGCCGTTTCTTCAGTATTTAAACTGCTTTAATGACTTAGTCTCTTCTTACCAAAATCAAGATATTAAGTTAGATGTAAAATTTATAAAACAGGATTTTACTTCTGAGTTAGACCTTAATCTTGAAATGGAGAGTTATCTTTTTGACTTTTTGGATTTTGTGCGCACAGGCGTTGATTCTAAACAGCCACATGAGATGTCTAAAGATGCTTCTGAAATTTTTGATGTACAGGTTGTAGAATTGAGAAACCAGCTAAAAAACCTGCATGGCATGCTTGAAGATAAGGTTCTTGATATAAAAGAGCTACAGGCAAGAATAGGCAAGCTGAGTGAAATTATTGACAAAAAGAAGTGACATTAAAAAAGGCTTACAAATCCAATATGAATTTTGGAGTTTCTTATTTCTAAGCTTTCATCCTGTTTTTTTCCTAAACCGTAATATACAGATAATATTCCGGGCTTTGTTCTGAAGTTTATTCCGGCTGCAACTCCCCATGGGAAACCTTTATTGTATCCCTGTATTGAATTGCTTTCTACCCATGCTGCATTTACGATTGTGCTAAAATACGTATCCTCAGCAAAATATATTCTGTATTCGGTGGTAATGATCCCATATGAACTGCATTTTATTGAGTTTTCATCAAAGCCTTTTAAGCTGCTGAATCCGCCAATTCTAAAAAGCTCATTTTCCAGAAATTTATCACCTGCCTGTAGATTTGATCTAAAAGAGCCTGCAAATAAGCTTTGTTGCCAAACTCGCTTGTGGTAATTTATAGAAATCTCAGTGGCGAATTGCAAAGATTTCGCTTGCAATGAACTATTATCAGAATCATTATTTATGCTTCGATTTCCCGTGGCAAAGGATGTACTAACTGACCATCCATCCATATATGTATAATTGGTTTTTCCTTTTTTTAGTCCCAGTTCTAAGCCATAAAGAGTTTTTTTATAGTCGGTCAGGTAATTGCTATGATCATTATTTGGATCAACAGGTATAAAAACATTGTTGGACTCTATGAGGGCAAATGTTGAAAAACTAAAGTAACGGTATGCTTTGAAATTGACAGAAGGCTTATGCTTAACAGAAAGAAAGGTACTGTCCTGTTTGTTCATTAATAACTCGTAGCCTGCACCTACAGGCGTGCTCAGGATATAGGGAAAATCTGTGTTAAGATTTAACTTTTGTGACCCTTCGCCGGGAGCCTGCCATCTAATGAAAAGCTTTTCTCCATAACCGATGCTGTTTATCAAGTTAAGATTCATTTGTCCGGATATCCTGTAGGAGTTTTCATTGCTTGGCCCGCTAACAGTTGTAAGACCGGCAATTCCATCAAATCTGTTTGCTTTAAGACGTTCTAAAGTATATTCAACTTTCACTCCTGAAGGTGTAAATTGCACTGCCGGTGGTTCTGCGATGCCGGCAAATTCCAACTCTGAAAACTTTTCTGCTGCTGCTTTTATTTTTGCTTCAGAATATTTTTGTCCGACTCTGATTCTGCTTATGCCGGATATAAAAGCGGGTAAAAGATTAACATCTCCCGAAATAATTATTTCTTCTACTGTGTATAAAGGCCCTTTATTCAATGACCAATAAAAGAGTAGGGTGTCATTTTCAAAACGAATTTCTTCTTTTTTTAATGATGCCATAGGATAGCCATTGTTTTCATAATGCAGAATTATAGCTTTTTGCATTGCTCTGAATACAGGTATTTCTAAAGGCTTTCCTATAAGAAGTGTGTCAATATTTGCTTTTAAAAGCACCCGCCCGGGAATATTATGTCCGTATATTTTGTAGAAATGTTTTGTGCCGGGATTCACATTTATAATCAAAGTGTCATTTATGAAGTTTAAACTGTCAATAACAGCTTTAATATAGCCCTCTTCAGCAAATAATTTAATGGTATTATCAACTAATTGAGTAGTATCGCCTGTGGGCAAAGCTGATAGTTCTTCTGAAATTAAACTAAGTTTTTCCGCGGGTATAGATGAGTTTATTATAATAGGATATTTCTCCCGGGCATCTACAAACATTGAAAACATTGTAATGTAGCAAGTAATAAGAAAATAAAGACTATATTTAATTATGCCCATTTAATTTCTTGTTTTCCTGTTTTTTTTAGTATTTCGTTAGTTTTAGAAAAATGCCTGCAACCAAAAAATCCTCTTGAAGCAGACAGGGGAGAGGGATGCGCTGCTTTTAGAATATAATGCTTATTCTCATCAATTATTGCAGTTTTAGCGATAGCATAGTTCCCCCATAATAAAAAAACCAGCCCTTCTTTTTCGTTGGATAGTTTTTCAATGACCTTGTCAGTAAATATTTCCCATCCCTTTTTCTGGTGAGAACCGGCCTGGTTTGCCCTTACTGTTAAAGTTGCATTCAGCAAAAGTACGCCCTGTTTTGCCCAGTTTTCAAGACTCCCATGCGTCGGAGGTTTTATTCCAATGTCACTATGTATTTCTTTGTAAATATTTTTTAATGAAGGCGGTAATGCCACACCCGTATTAACAGAGAAACATAAACCATGAGCTTGTCCCGGGCCATGATAAGGATCCTGTCCTATAATAACAACTTTTACTTTGTCATATGGAGTATGGTTGAAAGCATTAAAGATTAGAGATCCGGGAGGATAAATGATATGTTTTGATTTTTCTTTAAGTAAAAACAATTTCAAATTTTTAAAGTATTCTGAATTAAATTCACTTTCCAGTACTTTTGCCCAACTTGCGTCTATTTGTGGTTTTACTTGTATGTCAGTTGTTTTATTGCTCATTGTATTCTTTATTGATTTTGTCAGATGTTATTTTTATTTTTTAAAAATAGCTTTTTGCAAATTCATTAAGGTCTATACCGTCAAAACTTCCGGAACTCATAAACAGCAAACATGTGTCTGATAACTCATGTGTTTTTATTCTTTCGAATAAGTCACTGGAATCAGTAAAAACTTCCAAACCTTCTTTTCCAAATGCTTCCTTAATGTATTCAATATCAACCTCAGGTAGTTTTTTTATTTTTAATGTGTGTGGGTTGTAGTAAACATAAGCAATATCAGCTTTTTTTAGAGTGTTTTTATAATGCTTTAAAAAATCTTTGTTAAGGCTGCTATAAGTATGCAATTCAATACAGGCAAATATTTTTTTGTCAGGATATTGTTCTTTAGCTGCTTCAGTGGTAGCTTTTATTTTTGAAGGAGCATGAGCAAAATCTTTAAAAACTACACTTGAATCGTTTTTATAAATTACTTCCAGCCTCTTACTGGCGCCTTTGTATGATTTTATTGCCCTGTAGAACATTGAATCTGAAACCCCAAGCTGATTGCAAACCAATCTTGCACCATTGAGATTTAATAAATTATGTTTCCCAAATATTGATAAATCGTAAGAATTATTATTTGAAAGTATAAATGTTTTTCCGTTTTCTATTTTATAGTCAGGCAAACTATAAGGTAAAAGCTCAATATCTTCTCTTCTAGAATTTTTGCAAATATTATCAACATGCTCATCACTTTTATTAAATATTAGCTTTCCGTTTGGTTCAATAATATCAACAAATTTCTCGAATTGCTCAATATAATTCTCAAAAGTCGGAAAAACATTTATATGATCCCATGCTATACCACTTATCAGTGCAATGTTTGGTTTGTAAAGATGGAATTTTGGCCTTTTGTCAATTGGTGAGCTTAGGTACTCATCTCCTTCAAGAATCATAAAAGGAGCATCATCTGATATCTTAACCATAACATCAAAACCATCCAGCTGTGCACCAACCATGTAATCTGTATTTATGTCGAAATGTTTTAACACATGCAGGATCATAGCAGTTATTGTAGTTTTTCCATGACTGCCTCCAATAACAACCCTGGTTTTGGATTTGCTTAATTCATAAAGGTACTCGGGATAAGAGAATATTTTTATTCCTGATTTTTTTGCTTTAATAAGCTCAGGATTATCTTCTTTTGCGTGCATGCCAAGAATTACAGCATCAACATCAGGCGTTATGTTGTTTTCGTCCCAGCCAATTTTATCGGGCAGCAAGCCGTATTTTTCCAACCTTGTTTTTGATGGTTCGAAAATTTCATCATCTGAGCCGCTTATCTTTAATCCTTTTAAATGCAGAGCTATTGCAAGATTATGCATTGCACTGCCGCCTATTGCAATAAAGTGAACTTTCATTATTTAATTATACATTTTACCTAAATTCTGAATAAAGCTTTTTCGTTATAAAAACGTAAAAAAAATAAAATTAATGTTTTTGTAATAATGTGAATAGCATAAACTAATAATTCTTTTTAAATTTTATAATTCTGCCATTGGATGGCTGTTAAACCGGCCATAAAATAATGTACTTTTGTAATTGAAAACATTCACTAGCAAAGGTTTTACAATAAACATGGATAAACGTCTAAAAAATATTGAACACCAGGGAGTTGTTGAAGACATAAAAGATAATGTCATGTGTGTAAGAATTCGACAACTTTCGGCATGTGCATCTTGTCATTCAAAAAGCTATTGTGGGATAGCCGATAGCAGTGAGAAAATTATTGAGGTAAATTTATCCGATAATGAAAATTACAAAGTTGGTGATGAAGTAATTGTTGTCCTTGAGCAAAATCTAGGTTATAAGGCATTGTTGATGGGATATATGTTACCCTTGTTGATATTGGTATTAAGTCTTGTTTTTATGCTTCAGCTTACAGAAAACGAGGCATTGGCTGCACTCACAGCTATTGGTATTATGGTTATTTATTATGCTTTTCTGTTTGCTTTTAAAAACAAATTGAGAAAGACGTTTTCCTTTAAGGTAAGGCCGCAGAATAGCAACCTTAATGGGCAGTAGTAATAATATCATTTTGCAAGATGCAAATGATGTGATGCTTGCAATGCAGAAAGTTTTAACCGCTTTTACATATTTCTACAAAGAAGTTAAGTTCCTCAAAGTAAATACCCAAAGGTTTATAACACAATAAATACGCAGAGATAGTACTGAGATCTTTTCCCGATACCTGATACCCGATACCCGATACCCGATACCTGATACCTGCTAAATCACATACCTACTCAATTCAGGAAATAATAAAATAATTATTACATATAAGTGAAATAAAAATTACTTTATATTTGCTATTTTATTATTAACTTTTAAACATAGAAAAATATGAAAAGAATTTTTACAATTACTGTGTTAATGCTTTTTGCATTTTCATTGAGCGCACAAGACTGGGGATTAGCACCCATAAAAAAAACTGCTAAAAATCAAAACCATGCCAAAACAGAAAGCACGCAAATGTCATCTGTGAAAGGTGTTGTTCTGGAAGACGATTCTGAATCCTTAACAACTAATGCAAAACCTTTTGATAATAAACTTAGCACAACCAGCGATTTAGGATTATTAGAATACGACGGTAGTGCCTACGCAGGAAACACTTCTTCAGGCGAATATGGTACATATGATTTAGTTAACGGTGGCTTAACTCCAACCGGAACTATTGAAGCAACTCCGTTCCCAATGGCAGAAGAATATAATGGATCATTTATTTACAGAATTAATGCTGACTTATCCATTAATACAATTGATCATGACGGAACATATTTAAGCACAAATACCATTACAGGTG